>CAIXIJ010000029.1 GCA_903919455.1 uncultured Acidimicrobiaceae bacterium
GCCCGAGCTGATCGCCATGACACGTACCGCCGAAGCAGTCGGCTTCGACTCGGTGTGGTTGGGCGATCATCTGTTGTACGACCTGCCCGACGGCACATCGCGTGGGCCGTGGGAGGTCTACACCTCGCTCGCCGCGCTGGCCGCTGTCACCGAACGGGTGCAACTCGGCTCGTTGGTCTCGTCGTTGGGCTTCCACGACCCGGCGATGATCGCCAAGATGTCGGCCACCATCGACGGCATCTCCGGCGGTCGCTTCACGTTGGGCGTCGGTTCGGGTTGGAACGAACGCGAGTACCGCGCCTACGGCCTGCCGTTCGACCGGCGAGTGGACCGATTCGAGGAAGCGTTCGGATTGGTGCGTCGACTATTGGCCGGCGAGACCGTCACCCACGCCGGCACCTACTACGCGCTCGATCAGTGCGTCATCGACCCGCCGCCCGTGCGCGACGGCGGGCCGGTGTTGATGCTGGGTTCCAACAGCCCGCGTATGGCATCGATCGCTCTTCCACACGTGCACTCGTGGAACGTGTGGTGGAGCATTTTCGGCAACACGCCCGCCGGCTTTGCCGAGGTGCTTGCCGACATGCGTGCTCGTGCGGCGGCCGTTGGTCGCGACCCCGACGAGATCGAGGCCACTGCGTGCGTGTACGTGCAGGCGTCGGGTGGCGGCGGTCGCACGATGGGCGACCCGTCGATGGCGGAACGCGTGCAGCCGTTGCGGGGTGAACCGGCAGCGATGGCCGAGCAGCTCGCGGCGTTCGAGGCCGCTGGCGCGGAGCATCTGATGCTGGTGGTGGATCCCATCACTGACGCCTCCGTCGAATGGCTCGGTGGGGTGCTGGCGTTGCTGCGCGGCTAGCCCGAAACCCTGTCACACCCCTTGGCGATGATGGGCGTATGTCCACGCCCGCCCACCTTGTTGCGCAGATCCATGATCTGGTGGGGCAGTTGCTCACGCTCCACCCGTCGGCGTGCAACGGCGCCGACCGGCAGCACTACGTGCTCGCCGTGCAGCGCGAACGCGACCGGTTGGCCGTGGCTGCTGCCGACACGCTTGCCCCTTGGGATGCGTCGCGCGTCTGGCAGGCAGATGGCACGCTGAGGGCCTCGCTGGCGATGGGGCGCGAGTCTCGGTGCGATCATCGCGTGGCGGCCAACGAGTTGCGGCGGGCTCGCCTGCTCGCGCAGATGCCGCACACCCGGGCTGCGGTGGTGGCGGGCCGGCTGTCGATGGATCATGTCGATCTGTTCGTTCGCATCTGCGGTGGTGCCCGGTTCGAACTGTTCCTCGAGCACGAGGCCTCGCTGGTGGAGCAACTGGCGAGCCTGCCATTGTTCGACGATGCCCGGCGGGCAGTGCAGTACTGGGCCTTGTTGGCCGACGACATGCTGGGTCGGCGGAGCGAGCGGCCAGAGGGTTCACGCGTGTACTTCGATCGTTCCTCGATCACGGGTCAGGCGCATCTGGGCGGGCAGTTGGACGCGGTCGATGCGGAGATCGTGGAACGCGAGTTGTCGCGTTTGATGCGCGAGATCCTGCTGGAAGACCGAGCGAACAAGGTGTGCCGCAGCACGGCGCAGCGCCGGGCGGTGGCGCTCGCGCGTATGGCGGGTCGGTCGGTGAATGCGTCGGGGCCCTCGGCGCGGCCGTTGTTCGAGGTGGTCGTGGGCGATGAGACCGCGCGGCGACTGTGCGAGTTGGCGTCGGGGGTGGTGGTGCCGCCGGAGGCCCTTGCCGAGCCCATCGACACGGCGGTGATGCAGGCCTTCCTGTTCGACGGATCCAACACAGTGGTCGCGGTGTCGGCACGACGAACCTTCACAGGGGCCTTACGTAAGGCCATCCAAGTGCGTGACCGCAGGTGTCAGCACGGGTCGGTGTGCCCGGCACCAGGGGTGGACGGCGATGTCGATCATCGAATACCTGCAGCCCGGGGCGGGCCGACGAGTCAGTTCAACGGTCGGTGTCTGTGCTGGTCGCATAACCGGCACGATCACCTACGCGACCACCCGCCGCCGGTAGCCGAACGGCACCTCACCGTGCTCGACGAGATTCGCTGCCGCATCCGATGGCAGCACCTGCGCGAGGTTGCGCCGTCAGACCTCTGCGGGCAGGGTGACATCGAGAAGTTGTAGATCGGCGCTCGGGTCGCTCAAGGTGTAGGGCGTGTGGGCGGGCATCACGAACGAATCGCCCTCGCTGAGGCGCATGGGCTCGTCGTTGTCGCGCTGCAGGGTGATGGCACCATCGAGCACGAAGTTGAACATGAACTCGGCCGCATGGCTGGTGGTCACCGGGGCGGGCGCTCCGATGGGGCGCACCACCCGCGCAGCTGCCACGCCATCCATCGCCGCCCCGATGCCGGTGTCGCGGTGCTCGTAGCCGTCTAGTCGCCACGGCAGCCACGTTGCGTTGGTGGCCTGGTGGAAGGCGAAGCGATGCCCGTCGGGGCCGTAACCGCGTTCGGGCAGTTGCAGTCCGGTGGGCAGCGTGGTCTCGGGGTCGCCCCAGGTTTCGTGCTCGGCCGGGCAGCCGATCTCGATCACCTGCATGCGGTCGCTGGCCTCCAGTACCTGATGGCGAATGGTGGACGGCTGGAGGAAGCAGTCGCCCTCGCGCATCAGCATCGTCTCGCCCTGGTCTTCGTAGGCCACCTTCACCCAACCGCGGTAGCAATAGATCATCTGGAAGCGGATGTTGTGGAAGTGCACGTAGTCGGCAACAGGACCGCCGTGCGGGATGAGGATGTGCGAGGCGATGAAGCGGCCACCGAGGCGACTGGGGATGAGGTCGCGGTAGAGCATGCCCGATCGGCCCTCGCCGAACGATTGGTCATCGGCAGGCATACGGCTGACGACGAACTCTTCCTGCAGTTCGGGAATCTGGAGCGGCGCATGGGCCGGCACGAACTCCACCACCGTGCCGTTCGGCCCGGTCACCTCACCGGGGTCGCCATCCGCAAGCAGTACGCGCAGGCGGCCCGGCGGCACGTGGGTGCCCACCTCCAGCCGCAGGGTGAGGCCGTGGCCGCTGAGCACCGCCATGCGCGGGTGGTCGGCGGGCACGATGGTGCGCACCTTGAACCCCAACCTGGTGAAGAAGCCGATGGTGGTGGAGATCGGCTCGGTGGCGGGCAGCACCACTTGGGCCGACTCGACGGTGCGGTCGTTCGTCATGGCGCCAATTCTGGTGCCAGCACCCCGCCGGTGACCACTTCGCGGCCGTCGAGGCTGACGGTGCAATTGCGCATGGGAAGGTCGAAGTGGCCGGCGGTGAAGCGGCCTGCGGTCTCGTTCGCTCCGGTGGAGTAGAGGAAGTTGCCGGCGTAGGCGCGGGCCTCGGTGCCCCATGTTTCACGCTTGTCGTACAACTGGGCGGAGTCCCACCTGGCGAACTGGTTCATACCCCACCCCACATGGCTGGTGGCATAGCTCTCGCGATCGCCGAACGCGCTGAGGTAGCTGCGGAACAGGATGGCGTCGGCGCCGTCGCCCTCGATGTGTTCGATGTGGTCGTCCTCGATGTGCAGCATCACCGGGGTTTCCATGAGCCGATTGAACGTGAGGTTCATGTCGCCGGGTGCCAGAACGATCGTGCCGTTCACTCGGTGAGCGGCCGGGAAGGCGAGCACCAAGCCACCCGGCCAGTGGGCGATGGAGCCTGGACCATCGGT
Source organism: uncultured Acidimicrobiaceae bacterium (assembly GCA_903919455.1). GTDB lineage: Bacteria > Actinomycetota > Acidimicrobiia > Acidimicrobiales > Ilumatobacteraceae > UBA668. Next base: position 3,675 of record CAIXIJ010000029.1, read on the forward strand.
GAGGCCGGTGGAGCCCGCTGTGAAGCCATCGGCCAGATCCACCGTGAGGTCGGTGCCGTGGGCGGTGGTGACTCGCATCGTGGAGGCCGCCTTTAGCCATTCGTGACCGAGTGCGACACGGCGGGGCAGGTCGTCGTCCCACTGCAGGCGCTCGAGCACCTCGGGGTGTTCGTTACTGATCATCAGCACGCGAGTGCGGCCGCTGAGGATGCGGCCGAGTTCCGGTGCGTGCAGCAAACCTTCCACCGTGCAGTCGAGCACGAGGTCGCTGTGCGTGAGCGCAGCGAGCACGGCCTCGTGATGGCCGATGGCCTGCGAGGCGCCAGTGGAACGGATGGGCACGGAGTGGGCCGACGGGGGAGTGGGCACAACCACGTCGAACACGCGGCCACCGAGCGACTGTGCCGCGAGGCGGGCGGTTTCCACCAGCTCAGGGCGGCTCTGCGACTCGCTGAGGAGCGCCACCAACTCGCCGCCGTGCAAGCCGCAACGGGCAAAGTGTGCGGCGAACGCACGGATGAAACGCCATTCGGTGGTCATACAGCCTCTGCTCGGTCGAGGTGTTGGGCGATCAGATCGTTCACGAGGTCGGGCGCCTCCACGTTCAGCAAGTGTCCGGCGCCGGGCACGATGGCGATGGTGGCGTTCGGCAGGTGGTCGGCGAGATACTGCGAATACGGCACCGGAGTCTCGTCGTCGAGTTCGCCCACCAGTACCAGCGCGGGTGCGCCGATGGTGGCCAACAGTGGCCGGGTGTCGTGGGTGACCAGGCAGCCGATGCTTCGCTGCAACGCTGCGCCGGTGATACGCGACATCGCTGCCACCTGATCAACGAATGCTTCGTCGGTGATCATCGGGCCTGCGAGGTGGCGCAGTACTCGCGGTGCGAAATCTGCCGGCTCTAGACCCTGCTCGAGCGGTGCCAGACGAGCGGCTCGCCAATCGACCGGGTCGGTGCCATCGAGCCCGAAGGCCGGGCTGCTGGACAGCAGCGTGAGAGACCGCACCCGCTCGGGATGCCATGCGGCGAGGTACTGGGCGATCATGCCGCCCATCGAGATACCCACCACGTGCGCTCGCTGGGCGCCCAGTGTTTCGATGAAGCGCGCCGCCGCTGCGGCGATGGCACGGAACGTGAGCGGCTCGACCGGCAGGGGAGCGGCCGCGCCGTAGCCCGGCAGGTCCCATGCGGCGACCCGCCAGCGGTGGCTCAGCGTCGCCAACTGCGGCTCCCACGAGATGCGACTGCCGCCGAGGCCGTGGAACAGCACCACGAGCTCACCCGAGCCGGCCTCGCGCCACGCTGCGCCGCCGAGTTCCACGTCGCGCAATTCGGGCATCGGCACAGTCTGTAGGCCGAACGATTCGCTGTCAACCGAATGAGTCAACAATGTTGACAAACCCCGCTGCCTCTGGTGTGATGAGCCTTCATGACTGCTGCAACGACACGCGACGACATGGTCGATCTGGTGAGGGCCATGGGCCCGGCCATGAAGCAGCGGGCGGTGAAGTACGACCGGGAAGCCAGCTTTCCGTTCGAGAACTTCGCCGACTTCCGCGCCAACGGTCTGCTCGGGGTGTGCGTACCGGTGGAGTACGGCGGCATGGGGGCCAGCTACGCCGACTACATCCGCGTGAGCGAGGAGATCGGCCGCCACTGCGGCGCCACAGGCCTCACGTTCAATATGCACAACGCCACCATGTTGTGGTGCGGACAGGTGAGCGACCTGCTGGACATGACCCCGGAACAGCGCGAGCGACACGAGGAGATCCGCGCCGCGATGTACCGCGGTGTGCTCGAGGATGGCCACATCCACAGCCAACCGTTCTCCGAGGGTCTGGCTCCTGGAGCCACCGCCGGCGTGGCCACGAAGGCAGTGCCCGTGGATGGCGGATGGCTGGTGACCGGTCGCAAGATCTTTGCGTCGCTCTCGGGAGCTGCCACGTTCTACAACGTCACCTGCCAGGTGCCTGGCGAGGATGAGATTCGATTGCTCGGGGTGCGCGCAGATGGCGACGGTGTGCAGATCGTCGACGATTGGGACCCGCTGGGGATGCGTGGCACCGTGTCGCGCACGTTGCTGATGAAGGATGTGTTCGTCCCGCACAGCCAGGAATGGATGCCGGTGGGCATGTACAACCAGGCAGCGAACCGTTTCCCGTGGCTGTTCCTGTCGCTGTGCCCCAGCTACCTCGGCCTCACCGGCGGGATCATCGATGCGACGCGGCTGTACCTGCGCGGTGAGCTTCCCGGCCAGGTGGCCGGTTCACGACGGGATCACCCGATCAAACAGATGGGCTGGGCGCAGATGCAGCTGAAGCACGAACAGTCGCGGGCGATGATGTACCGGGCTATCGATGAGGCAGTCATCGACCCCACCGAAGACGACCTGGTACGCGGTTGGGCCACTGCGTTCACCGTGATGGAGCACGCTGCGGAGGTGGCCAGCATGAGCATCAAGGTGTGTGGCGGCCAGTCGATGCAGAAGAGCCTTCCCCTCGAGCGCATGTACCGCGACGCTCGCCTGGGGAGCACGATGCTGCCGTGGAGCGCTGAAGTGTGCACCGAGCGCCTCGGCCGCGCTCGGCTGTTCGACTGATGGCTCGCCCGGCCACCCTGAGCCGCGAGCGCATCGTCGAAGCTGCGGTGGCGCTCGTGGTGGA
>CAIXIJ010000030.1 GCA_903919455.1 uncultured Acidimicrobiaceae bacterium
CGCCGGGCCGGTGTCGTTCGGTGTGATGGTGCGGGCACAGCAGCGCCATCTGGTTGAGGTCGGTGAGACCGCCGTGTTCCCATTCGTGAATGTGATCTGCATGACACCACGCGGCCGGGATGTTGCATCCGGGCCACACGCACCCGCGGTCGCGAGCGAACAGCGCCTGATACTGGGCGGTGGATGCGTAACGGTAGGAGCGGCCGAGGTCGATGATCGCGGAGCCAGCCATCACTACCCGCCTGATCTCCGCCAACTCGGCGAGACGTCGTGCCTCGAACGGCGGGATCTTCGTGCCGAGGTCGGTGACCGCGGGTTCGTTCGAATGCCCACGGCGTGAGGCTTCGGTCATCGTGATGTTCATCTGCGGTGCTTCGCGCCCACCGGTGACTTCGCCCTTCGCGTAGGCGGTGGACAGGTTGGTGAGCCCGTCAGCGAGGCGTTGTTCGATGGTGCGGGTGTCGCCCTCATACGGGCTTGCCGCATGCAACAGGCTCTTCTTCACCTGATCCGCGCTCGCCGCCGGCAGCAAGCCACGCAGCGACACCATGCCGTCCTCGGACGGCCCGAAGTTCAGCGATCGCGCCCGATGACGCCGATCTGCAGCCTCTTCGTCGGTCTCGGGGGTGAAGGTGGTGGCGAACAGGTTCGCCGCATCACGAGCATCCTTCGGTGAGGCGCCCTTGCACGCGTCAACCAGTTCGTCGAGATGCCGATCGTCCGCACCCGACGGTGGTTCGTTGATCGTGCCCGCCAACTGTTCGGCCGCATCGGGCGACACCTCACCGGCATCGACAGCGTCTTTCAGCTTCTTGTTCTTCCCCAACGCGGAGCCGAGCTTTGTCTTCCGTTTCGCATCCCCGTAGGACGAGTTCGTTTTCCCGGCCAACCAATCGGCCATGCTCCGCGCACCAGTGCCCACCCAGGCCTCACGCGCTTCCGCGGCCGCCAACAACTCGGCCTCGACCACCTTCAACTGCGCCGCCGCGGTGTGGACCGCCAGGATCGACGCACGGAGCCGACGGTGATCCGTAGCAGCCGCCGGCAACCCTCGACCGAGCGCCAGCGCTGCCTCAGCAGCGGCCTGGAAATCGACGACGGGTGTGTCCATGGTTGCAATCTATCGAACGTGTGTTCGATTCACAACACACCCAAGAAGAAAAATACGGACGCGGCTGTTCGCCCTTGCTCGCCCCCCGGCCGGCCATCCGGTTCGACGAGCGGAGAGCTGAGAGCGATGTGTCTCGGTCGCTGGAGCCCACGCGCCCGTGGGCGCGCAGCGACCCAGGAGCGGGACACGTCGCGCCCGTGGGCGCTCAGCGACCCAGATGCAGGAGCCCACGCGCCCGTGGGCGCGCAGCAACCCAAGCCGGTGAGCGGATGCCGCGTGCCCGCAAGTGGCGGAGTCGTCGAGCGACAACGCCTGGCCCGGCGCCTTCGCCGCAGCGAGAAGCACACTCGACGGAGGCGAGAACTCAGGCCTTGGCGGCGGCGTAGCTGAGCCAGCGGCCCGCACCGAAGTCGTACAGCTTGCACGCCTTCGTGGTGCGCACGTACTCGCGCAACGACAGGCTGCCGCTGCGCACCGTGTCGGGGTAGTTCGCCGCGATGGCCTTCGCAGCGTTCGGCAACTGGTGGAACGGAATGCGCACATCCACATGGTGCGGCACGTGAACGAAGATGTTGTGGAACCACAGGCGGTTCAGCACGGCCGGGATCTTCAAGATGGTGGTGCTCTCCATCTGCCCGCGGTACTGCGACCATTCCTTGCGCGGCCACCAGCGGATGTCGGGCGCCACGTGGTGCACGTACACGGTGAACCCGATGATGTGCACGAACAGCAGGAATGGCACGACGAACATCTTGATCGGCAGCCAGATGGCGGCCCACAGACCGTCGGTGAGCGCCGCCCAGGTGGACACGCCACCGATGAGCAACACGATGGCCGTGGTGAGCGTGGCCTTGTCGCGGATGATGGCGTTGCGACGCTTGCCCGGCGCATTGAAGCGCCACATCTTGTCCCACCACACGGAGCGCATGAAGTAGGCGCCCGAGCCCAGCCACGACCATTCCAGGCGGTGCTGCAGTTTCTTCAGAGTCCCGAGTTCCCGGTACTGCTCGACGGTGAGCGGGTGCCACACGAAGTCGAAACCCTCACGCGTCGTGTACCCGTGGTGGATGCGGTTGTGACCCAGATCCCAGGCGGCCTCCACGTGCACGCTGGGCGCCATGCAGACCTGGGCGATGAGGCGGTTCACCTTTCGCGACGAGACCAGCGCGCCGTGCGACGCGTCGTGACCGAGGACGAACAAGCCCGACACAGCGAGACCGGCGAGGCCCCACAGGGGAATCGTGAGCCACCAGGTATGGGTGAAGCCGAGCGCAGCAACCGGCAGCAGCCAGAGCAGCACAGCCTGCACTAGCGCCCACGTGGCTCGACCGGCCGAGCGCTCGTAGCAAGGGGCAGGGATGATGGCACGAACGTCGTTGAGCGAGTCGGTGCGGCTGACGATCGGAGCGTCCAGTTGGGTCATCACTGACCACCATACTCTCCCTACCGCCCGGTAGGTAGGCGGAAGCAACGTGAATTACGCCGGGAGCAAACCGAGACTCGGGATGGCCACTGCAGCCCGCACCACCGCTGCAGTTTCATCCATGCAACCCCATCACGGTGACGTGACATTCGCATCGAGGGTCAGGGACCAACGCGTTGGTTCCTGACCCTCGATGCTCGGGTTGTTCGTCAGCAATCGGCGAGACGCTGGACCGTCTGTGCCAATGCGGCGACCTCGCTGGCGCTGATCTGATGCGGCAGCTGCTGCATCGTCCGCTCGAGTTGACCGGCAACGGTGACCACCGTGTCGGACTCGATACCAGTGAGGTGACACTCGGCCAGACCGACGAACACCAGACCACCCGCCACAGGGATCTGGTCCATCGGCCCGACCGAGAACAATCCACCGAGGCGTCGTGCGTCGATGCGCACGTGCTTCAGGTGGTCGACGCCCACACCGTTCACCTGCATGTGGCGACCATCGGTCGCGACGCGGGCTCGGGGATGGAACTTCGTGGTCAACGCGACGATGCCAGCAGGCCCCATCACGAGATGATCGATGTGCACGCCACCCAGGCGCACGCCGTGCAGCGCATGCCAACCATGTGGCAGCGCTCCCAACTCACGGCGGACGGCCAGCAAGGCCTTCTCGCGCGAATCGGGTTGCTGGTCGTCGTGCCGCATCCCGAAGCCACGCGCCAAACAGAAGCCTGCCGTTGGCCTGTTCGGTGCGGTGGTGGGACGGAGGGCGAGCGAATGCACGACAGATGCTTCGGTACATCCTCCCGACTTCTTAAGTGAACAATCTGCAAACTGTAAAGACGACCACGCTCTGGCTGCAGGACGTGGTCGGCGTCAGATGCCCTCAGCCGCCTCGAGGCCCGCTGCATCCACTGCCTGATCGGCGGCGAGACGGGCAAAGATGGCCGGCGGCTCGCTCCAGGGGTGGGGCAACGTGCCCTGTTCGGCATCGCGAATGGCCCGCCACACCCGCTCGCTGGTGCACGGCATGTCGAGGTGCCGCACCCCCAGATGCGCCAGCGCATCGATGACCGCGTTCTGCACCGCCGGCGTGCTGCCGATGGTGCTGGCCTCACCGATGCCCTTGGCGCCGAGCGGGTTGAGCGGCGTGGGGGTTTCGGTGCTGTGCGCCTCGAAGCTCGAGAACTCGGCAGCCGACGGGATGCCGTAGTCCATGAAGTTGCTGGTGAGCGGGTTGCCATCGTCGTCGTAGCGAATCTGCTCGTACAGCGCCTGACTGACGCCTGAGGCGATGCCACCGTGCTGCTGGCCTTCCACGAGCAACGGGTTCAGCACCGTGCCGCAATCGTCGACCGCCACATGGCGAAGCGGCCGCACCCGACCGGTCTCGCTGTCGACCTCCACCACGGCGATATGCGCACCGAAGGGGAAGGTGGCTCCGGCCTGCTGGAAGTCGAGCTGGGCAGCGAGCCCATTCGTGCCATCGGCATTGTCCACGTCGTTGGGCCGCTGTGCGGCAGACGCGGCGAGTTGCGCCCAGGTGAGCGCCGATGCCGGCACGCCCGCCACACCCACGGTGCCGGTTTCGATGTCGACCACCACGTCGGCAGGGTCTGCTTCCAGCAACCGGGCGGCCAGGTCGCGGGCCTTCACCACCAATGCCTCAGTGGCACGGTGCACCGCCGAGCCGCCCAACTGCAATGAACGCGAGCCGCCGGTGCCACCTCCACTGCGAACCAGGTCGGTGTCGACCGCCGCCAGACGGATCTGCTCGATGGGGATACCCGTCTGCGCACTCACGATCATGGCGAACGATGTCTGATGACCCTGGCCGTGCGCCGACGTGCCTGCCAGCACCGTGGCGCTGCCGTCGGGATGCACCTCTACAGCGCCGTACTCGCTGGACCCGCCGCCGGCAGTGACCTCCACATAGGCCGCGACGCCGATGCCCAGCAACATGCGGTCGCCACGCGCTCGGCGGGCGGCCTGTTCACGCCGCAGATCCTCATAGCCCACCAACTGCGCAGCGGTGTCGAGCGGCGTGCGGTAGCGGCCGCTGTCGTACGTGACGCCAGTGATGGTGGTGAACGGGAACACGTCGTCGCCGAGGAGATTGCGATGGCGAATCTCGATGGGGTCGATGCCCAGTTCCAACGCCGCCTGGTCGACCGCACGCTCGAGCAGTGCCGTGGCCTCGGGCCGACCCGCACCGCGGTACGCGCCGGTGGGGGTGGTGTTGGTGACAGCCACGGCAATGTCGAACTGGATACCGCTGAAGGCGTACGTGCCGTTGCTCATACGACGTGTGCCGGATGGGAGGTATGCACCAATGCCGGGGTACGCGCCAGCATCGCCGACCAACCGCACCCGCAGCCCGGTGAACGTGCCGTCGTTGCGACAACCCAACTCCACGTACTGCACCTGCGCGCGACTGTGGGCCAAGGACACCATGTCCTCGCTGCGCGTGCTCATCCATGTGACGGGTCGTTGCAGTTGCAACGCCAGTGCCGCGACGACCAACTGCTCGGGGTACATGCCGGCCTTGCCGCCGAAGCCACCGCCCACGTGAGGCGTGACAACGCGCACGCGATCGGGCTCGATGCCCAACCCTGCGGCCATCAAGCCCTTCAGCAGGTGCGGCATCTGCGTGGAGCCGTACACCACCACCCGGCCCATGTCGTCAACCTCAGCCGCCGCACCATGGGGTTCCATCGGCGCGACTGCAATGCGCTGGTTCACGTAGCGGCCACGCACCACCACATCGGCGTCGCCGAAGATGCCCGGCTGGATGGTGTCGGTGTTGGCGACGGCAACGTTGTCGCCGTGTTCGGCGAACAGCACGGGCACACCGGCGTCGAACGCGGCCTCGGGGTCGACCACCGCCGGCAGCGCCTCGTAGTCCACAATCACCAACGCGGCAGCATCGCGGGCGTGCACATCGGTGTCGGCCACCACCACCGCGACGGCCTCCCCGACGAACCGCACCGTGCCCTCGGCCAGTGCCGGACGGGCGAAGTGATCGTGCACCTTCGCCATGCCGTGGAAGGGCCGCGTGGGCAAGTCGCCCGCCACGAACACGCCCACCACTCCGGGGGCCGACAACGCCGAAGCGGCATCGATGTGCACGATTCGAGCATGTGCGAGTTCGGAGCGCACGAACGCTGCGTGCAGCGCACCCGCCAGACGGAGGTCGTCGACGTAGCGCGCTTCGCCGAGCAGCAACTCCGGATCTTCTGTGCGAGTGACTCGTGTACCAAGAATCGATCCGACCATTGGGCGAACCTACCGCGACCCCAACCGGTTCACGAACGTTGAACTGTTGTCAGTACCACTGCCAACTGTTAGGTTCCGATCATGCGCGCAGAACGTTTTGAGGGAAAGATCGGCCGCACGTTGGCCGAATCCGAGCCGTACTTCGAGGAGCACCCGCATCCGGGTGAAACTGCCCCGAACATCGTGGTGGTGCTGCTCGACGACACCGGCTTCGCGCAGATGGGCTGCTTCGGCTCCACCATCGACACGCCGAACATCGATGCCCTCGCAGCGAACGGCCTGCAGTTCACCAACTTCCACGTCACGCCCCTGTGCTCGCCCACTCGCGCTGCGCTCCTCACCGGTCGGTCGCAGCACAAGGCCGGCATGCGCTCGGTCAGCAACTTCCGTACCGGGTTCCCCCACATGCTGGGCCACGTGAGCACCCGCACCGCCACCGTGGCCGAAGTGCTGCGCGACCAGGGCTACGCCACGATGGCGCTCGGCAAGTGGCACCTCGCCCCCATGGAGGAATGCTCCGCTGCCGGTCCGTTCGACCAGTGGCCGCTCGGCCGAGGTTTCGATCGCTTCTACGGCTTCCTCGATGGCGAGACCGACCAGTTCCACCCCGAACTCGTCTGCGACAACCACCCCATCGAGCCGCCCGCGGGGCCCGACGAGGGCTACCACCTCTCGGAAGATCTGATCGATCAGGCCCTCAAGATGATCGCCGACAGCAAGGGTGTGCGCCCCGACCGGCCGTTCTTCACCTACGTCGCGTTCGGCGCCGCCCACGCACCACACCAGGCCCCGCCGGAGTACATGGCCAAGTACAAGGGCCGCTTCGACGAGGGCTGGGATGTCATGCGCGATCGCTGGTACCAGCGGCAACTCGCCGAAGGCGTCATCCCCCCTGGCACCGAACTGGCACCGCGTAACCCAGGCGTTGATGCCTGGGACACGCTGCCCGAGAACCAGCAGCGCCTCGCGTGTCGTTTGCAGGAAGCATTCGCAGCATTCCTCGACCACACCGACGTACAGATCGGCCGGCTCGTGGAGGGCCTGCGCTCGATGGGCCACCTCGACAACACCATCGTGATGGTGATGGCCGACAACGGTGCCAGCCAAGAAGGCGGTCCGTTCGGTGTGATGCACGAGATGAAGTTCTTCAACGGCATCTTCGAGACGCCCGACCAAGCCATCCACAAGATCGACGACATCGGTGGCCCGCACAGCCACACGAACTATCCGTGGGGTTGGGCACAGTGCGGCAACTCGCCGTTCAAGTGGTACAAACAGAACACCCATGAGGGTGGCGTGCACGTGCCGATGGTCATGCACTGGCCTGCCGGCATCAACGCCGACGCCATCGGCAAGCGCAACCAATTCGTGTTCGTCGCCGACATCGTGCCCACGCTGTACGAACTGCTGGGCGTGCAGGCGCCCGAGGTGTACCGCGGCGTTCAGCAGGAACCCGTCAGCGGCCACTCGTTCGCTGCCGCGCTCAACGATCCGCACGCACCCGCAGCGAACACGCTGCAGTACTTCGAGAACGGCGGCAGCCGCGCCCTGGTGCACAAAGGCTGGAAGGCCGTGTGCCGCCACGAGAAGGGCGCCGACTTCTTCACCGAGCAGTGGGAGTTGTACCGCCTCAGCGAGGACGCCTCGGAGTGCAACGACCTCGCAGCCACCATGCCCGACAAGCTCGAGGAGCTGAAGGAGATGTGGTGGGCCGAGGCAGAACGCCACGGCGTGTTGCCGCTCGACGACCGCGGCGTGGAGTTGTTCGGCGTGCGATTCCGAAAGGGTTCACCGCACCCCGAGAACCGCCGCTACGTGTACCGCCCGCCGATGTCGCCAATGCCCGGGCAGGCGTCTGCCTCCATTGGCGGTCGCAGCTTCGACATGACGGCGCGCATTACTCGCGCCGCCGGCGACGAAGGAGTGATCTACGCCACCGGCACCGAGAACTCCGGCCTGTCCCTGTTCGTACAGAACGATCGACTGGTGTTCGACTACAACGCGTTCGACGACCATGTGGTGGTGGAGAGCAACGTGGTGGTACCCACCGGCACATCGGAAGTCGCCGTGAAGGTTCGCCGACAGGGTGCCAGCGTCGGAATGGCTGCGTTGGAGATCGACGGCGCTCCCGTCGGCGAGGTGCAATTGCCCCTCTTCATGCTGATGATGTCGTCGGTGGGCCCGAGCGTCGGTTACGACCACGGTTCTGCGGTCAGCACGCGCTATCGCTCGCCTTTCCCCTTCACCGGAACGTTGCACGAGGTGGTCATCCAGGCCAGCCCCGAGCGCTTCGCCGACACCAACGAGGCCGGCCACGCGGCCGAAATGAGCCGTCAGTGAGCGCCCCTTCGGCGCCCACCACACATCCCGACGACGAACTTCTGGCCGCTGCTACAGCGGGCGACACCCTGCGAGTAACGGCCGCTTTGGCCAACCATGCATCGGTGGAGGCACGCGACCGCCACCGGCGCACTGCTCTGCTGCTCGCTGCCACCAACGACCACGTGGAGGTGGCCCAACTGCTCGTGCAGGCCGGCGCCGACCCCAACGCGATGGACGATCGGCACGACACGCCCTGGCTCGTCACCGGGGTCACCGGCAGCGTGGCCATGCTGGAGGTGTTGCTGCCCGCAGGCGCCGACCTCACCATCCGTAACCGCTACGGCGGCGTCAGCGTCATCCCCGCCAGCGAACGCGGCCATATCGAGTACGTGCGCCGCGTGGTGCACACCGACATCGACGTGAACCACCTGAACGATCTGCACTGGACCGCCCTGTTGGAGACCGTCATCCTCGGCGATGGCTCCCCCACCTACGTGGAAATCGCCCGCGTCCTGCTGGCCGCCGGTGCCGACCCCGCCATCGCCGACGGCGATGGCGTCACTCCCCTCGCCCATGCCGAACGACTCGGTTACTCCGCACTTGCTCACACCCTGAGAGGCACCTCATGAAGATCACCCTGCTCGGCACCGGTAGCCCGTTGCCCGACCCTCGCCGCGCCGGCCCCGCCACACTGGTGCGCACCGACGGCGCGATTCTGTTGGCCGACTGCGGCCGCGGCGTGCTGATGCGCCTCACCGCAGCAGGCGTGCTGCCCGGCATGCTGAGCGCGGTGCTCATCACCCACTTGCACAGCGATCACATCACCGATCTCAACGACGTCATCACGACGCACTGGATCATGTCGCCCGAAGGCACTCAACTGCGCGTATTCGGTCCCCCGCGCACGCAGGAAGTGGTGAACGCGATCCTTGCGTCGCTGGCACCCGATCTGCAGTACCGCCTCGATCACCATGCCGACCTCTCCTGGACCCCGAACGTGGTCGTCACCGAAGTAGCACCCGGCGATGTGTTCACCGTGGGCTCGGCCACCGTCACCGTGGGCGCCACCGACCATCGCCCGGTGGAACCCACCGTGGCATTCCGCATCGACGATGCCGGCAAGAGCGTGGTGCTCGGCGGCGATGGCGTGCCCTGCGCCAGCCTCGACCAACTGTGCCTCGGTGCCGACGCCTACGTGCAGACCGTCATCCGCGACGACCTGGTTCGCCTCATCCCGAACGCGCGCATCCAGGACATCCTCGACTACCACTCGTCGGTGGAGCAGGCAGCGGAGACCGCTACTCGTGCGGGCATCCGCACGCTCGTGCTCACCCACTACGTGCCCAGCATGCAACCCGGCCAAGAAGACGACTGGCGCTCACGCGCCGCTGCTCACTTCGCTGGCGACATCGTGCTGGGCGACGACCTCACGGCTGTGGAGCTCTGACGCTCACCCGGCTCACCGTGGCGAACGAGCACAGGTAGAGGTCTCGTCCCCAGCCCACCCCGCCGAACACCACGCTCTGTACCGGGCTACCCGTGTCGGCGCGGGCCAATTCGGCACCTGTCTCGATGTTCAGCACCACCACCTGCTCGGCGGAACGATCGACGTCGAAGTCGAACATCACCAGCTCGCCGGTGTCGGGGAACAGCAAGGGGTGGGCCGCTTGCAGCAATTCCTTGCTCCACAGTTGCTCGGTGACCCCGCGCTCGTCGAAGCGGAATGCCGCCACCACGCCATTGCTGCTGTCGTAGCCAACCGCGATGCGACGCTGCGCGTCGATGGCGGGCGGGTTGGCGATGAGCCCGTTCGGTAGGCCACAGATCTCGGTGAGTTGCACCGCACCGTCGGCCAGTCCGACCCGCACCAGATGCAGCGGTGCCGCCGAGATGCCCAACCCGCGGAACGACCCGGCATAGCGGTCGCTGCCAGCACCATTGTCGAGGAACCATGCGGCACTATCGGCCAGAACGGCGTCCCATCCGTAGGTCTGCCCGTCGATCGTTCGATACACCGGCCGAAAGGCTTCGTCGAGCGTCAGCGACGTACCGCTCCATCGAATTCGCATGAGGCTGGTGTCGCCCACCACATAGATGTCGTCGCCGTCGGCGCTGAGCCGGGCGATCGACAACTCGGGAAGGGTGCACCGACCCACGATGCGCAGTGCCTCAGGCTCCAGTACCAACAGTTCGGTGTCGCCGAGGCCATCACCGTCGGGCATGCCCGGACGAGCACCGCCGAAGTCCTTCATCGCCAGGCAACCATCGGGCAGCACCACGAAACTGTTGTAGGGCCGGTTTCTCGGCAATTCCACCGTGGCCAAAACGTGCAGGTCGCTCGACAGACGATGCGCGTGCCGCCCGAACACCACATACAGCGAACCGTTGGCATGGGCTGCCATGCCACCCGGCCACACCGGCCCACCCGGCAGATCCGGCGAGCGCCGCAGCGGTTCCAGCGTGTGCGGGTGCAGCTGTTCCACCCACGACACCGCGTCCTCGCCCCCACTGTGGCCGAGTAGATACACCTCCCCGGGCTCGCGCAGCACCGGCATGGTGGAGGCGATGGCGAACCGCGACGCCACTTCTAATTCGTCTCCGTCGAGCAGCCCAAGGCCAGTCGTTCCATGCGGCACCTGACGACGCAACGGGCCGCCGTCCTCTGCGGGCCACGGGCTGGGCCAGAGTGCGGGATGCGATGCAGCTGTCATGGCGACAGTTCACCATTGTCAGTCATGCTGACACAACCCGTGCGGGCATCCGCCCTGTTCGCAGGCCTTTCCGATAGCGTGAGCCACGCAACTGTGCCGGACTTCGGCGCACTGCGGTCGAGTGCAGCGCATCCAGCGCACGGTTCTCCCACATCCGTAGGGAGTATTCGCCTCCGAGGCGAGTGGCCATGCATCAACGGCCACCCTCTGAAGACGAAAGCATCACATGACCATGTCACCCCCCTCATCCTCTGGGCGCGCGCGCCCGAACAACCGCCGTCGCCGGCCCTCGGCAGGAACCGCAGCAGCGCGGCCTGCACGGGCCACCCGACCGGCCACCACCACCCCGATTCGTGAGACCACGGCACGCGAATCGCTCGGCACTGTCAGCACTCGCGTGGTGCCTACCGACGCCACCTTCGAATCACTCGGCGTACCGGCACCGATCGTGCAGTCCCTTGCAGACCGCGGCGTCACCGCCCCGTTCCCCATTCAGGCCGCCACACTTCCCGACTCCATGGCTGGCCGCGACGTGCTGGGCCGCGGTCGCACGGGCAGCGGCAAGACCATCGCCTTCGGCATCCCACTGGTAGCCGCGCTGGCCGCTGCCGGCCCCGCCACCAAGCACCCCGGCAAGCCGCGCGGCATGGTGTTGGTGCCCACACGTGAACTCGCCAACCAGGTCACCGAGTCCATCGCTCCCCTGGCCACCGCCATGGGCCTGCGTATCACCACCATCTTCGGCGGCGTCAGCCAGCAGTCGCAGGTGAAGGCACTGAAGCAGGGCGTCGACATCGTCGTCGCCTGCCCCGGGCGCCTCGAAGACCTCATCAAGCAGCGCTTCTGCTCGCTCGGCCATGTGGAGATCACAGTGCTCGACGAGGCCGACCACATGGCCGACCTCGGCTTCCTGCCCGGCGTGAAGCGGCTGATGGATGCCACGCCCACCACCGGCCAACGCCTGCTGTTCTCCGCCACGCTCGACAACGGCATCGACATTCTCGTGCAGCGCTACCTGGTCGACCCGATCATCCACTCCGTGGACCCGGCGGTCGCTCCGGTCAGCACGATGACCCACCACGTGTTCGCCGTGGCACAGGCCGACAAGCCCGACGTGGTGCGAGCCCTGGCCGCTGGCAAGGAACGGTCGCTGCTGTTCACCCGCACCAAGCACGGGGCGAAGAAGCTGGCCAAGCAACTCACGATGGCTGGCATCCCGGCAGTGGAACTGCACGGCAACCTCTCGCAGAATGCACGCGAGCGCAACCTGGAGTCCTTCGCCGAGGGGTCGACGAAGGTACTCGTGGCCACCGACATCGCTGCTCGTGGCATCCACGTGGACGAGATCGCGCTGGTCGTGCACGTCGACCCGCCGGCCGAGCACAAGGCCTACCTGCACCGCAGTGGCCGCACGGCCCGTGCCGGATCCGAGGGCGTGGTCGTCACCATCATGACCCCCGATCAGGTGGGCGATGTGAAGTCGCTTGCACGCGCTGCAAAGATCGAGCCGACCATCACCCGCGTCACCGTGGGACACCAGATGATCCATGCGCTCGTGGGCGAGCCGGCCGAACTGCGCACGCCGCGTTACGTAGCCGCCGAGGAGAAGCCGCAGCGCTCCGGACAGGGTGCCGGCCGCTCCGGTGCCGGCCGCTCCGGCCAGGGCCGTTCAGGTGAGGGCCGTTCAGGTGAGGGCCGTTCAGGTGAGGGCCGCAGCTCACAGGGGCGCCCGGGCCAAAACGCGCCGAAGGCCACCCGTTCGACCGGTGGTCGCCCAGGTGGCCCTTCTGGCAATCGTTCGGGTCGTCCGACCCGGGCGCGTTAACCCATCAACTGAGCGAGTAGATCGGCCTTCGAGGACTCGAAGTCCTCGAAGGAGATCTGCTCGTCGTCGAACCGCTGGTGGAGGCTGGCCAGATCGGCCAATACCTCGTCCTGCGGACGCGCCGGCGAGCCTGCACCATCGACCTCATCGGTCTCGGGCACGCCAGCCAGTTTCTTTTCGCGCTTGAGAGCTTGCTTCTCCTGGCGGGCCTTTTCGCGATCTCGCTTGGCGCGCCCGGCGCTACTGCTCAGAGCGGGCGGACGTTCTGTGCTTCGTCGCCCTTGCGGCCCTGTGCGACGTCGAACTCCACCGACTGACCCTCGGTGAGGGACTTGTAGCCCTCGCCGGCGATCTGGGAGAAGTGCACGAACAGATCCGGGCCACCCTCGCGAGTGATGAAGCCGTAACCCTTTTCAGCATTGAAGAACTTGACAGTACCGTTGGCCATGAGGCCCTACCCTTCGACGTGGATCCGCCGATAGCAGAACCTTGAAGACGTCATGCTACCCAATCCGGCGCCGATCCGCATCCAGGTGCTCCCGGGATGCCGCGCAGTGGGTTCCCCCGGTTCGCCCGCCGATCGCACGGGTCCATATGGTTCACCCGGCACACCCACCTTGCGGAGGACCCCATGAGCATCGACATCGACCCGACAAGCCTGACCATCGACGAATGTGGTCAAGCATTCCTCACGGGTTTCACGTTCACCGATGAGTCGTTCTTCCACGGCGTCGCCACCCGTCTTCGCAACGAATCCCCCGTGCAGTGGGTGGAACACGAGGACGTCAACCCCTTCTATCTCCTCACCAAGCACGCCGACATCTTGGAAGTGGAACTCCACAACAACGAGTTTCTGAACGCACCCAGGGCCATTCTCGGCACCAAGGCCGCCGACGACATGCGGGCCATGCAGGGCCACCTCGTGAAGTCGCTCGTGCAGATGGACGACCCGGAGCACCGCGACCACCGCAGCCTCACCTCCGAGTGGTTCCTCCCCAAGAACCTGGGAAAGCTAGAAGCCCGGCTTGCCGAGTTGGCCGACCGCTCCGTGCAGCAGATGCTCGATGGCGGCGGCAAGATCGACTTCGCCGCTGATGTGGCGATGCAGTACCCGCTCTACGTGATTCTCTCCATCCTCGGGCTTCCCGAGAGCGACTACCCGCGAATGCTGAAACTCACCCAGGAACTCTTCGGCGCCGAAGACCCCGATTTCCAGCGAGACGGCGATGCGTTCGCCGGTCTGCTGCAAACCGTGGCCGATTTCGTGAACTACTTCGACGGCATCACCGCCCAGCGGCAGGCCGACCCGACGAGCGACCTCGCCTCGGTGATCGCGAACGGCGTGATCAACGGCGAGCCCATTGGCCACAAGGAGCAGCTCGGCTACTACATCATCGCTGCCACGGCCGGCCACGACACCACGTCGAACTCGATGTCGGGTGGTCTGCTGGCACTGATGCAGCACCCCGACCAGTTGGCTCGTTTGCAGGCCGACCCCTCGTTGATGGCCACCGCAGTCGACGAGATGATTCGCTGGACGTCGCCGGTGAAGCACTTCATGCGCACCGCCACCGTGGACTACGACATTCGCGGCACCACGGTGAAAGCTGGCCAGGACGTGCTGCTGTCGTACTGGTCCGCCAACCGCGACGAGGAAGTGTTCGCCGATCCGTTCAAGTTCGACGTGGGCCGAACCCCGAACAAGCATCTTGCCTTCGGGTTCGGCGTGCACTACTGCCTCGGTGCCATGTTGGCTCGAATGGAGATGAAGGCCTTGTTCAGCGCGCTGCTGCCGCGGATCAAGCACGTGGAACTCGCCGGCGAGCCCGAGCTCGTTCGCTCCACCTTCGTGAGTGGCCTCAAGCGGCTGCCCATCCGCTACGAGATGCACTGAGGCTCTGGTTTGCCCACGATGGAAACATCAATCGGTTCCCGCAACGCGTCAGCCACACTTCTGTGATGGGCCGCGTTCGTGCACTCCTGAGGAAGTACTCGCGACGACTGAAGGGGGTCGGCTCGTCGTCCGCATCCAAGCCAGCGAAGACCACCCCATGGG
This sequence comes from uncultured Acidimicrobiaceae bacterium, assembly GCA_903919455.1. GTDB lineage: Bacteria > Actinomycetota > Acidimicrobiia > Acidimicrobiales > Ilumatobacteraceae > UBA668. The sequence goes on from CAIXIJ010000030.1 coordinate 14,724, forward strand.
CATCTCGGGAACTGTTCACGCAGATCCCCGGCAACGTCGCCCCGATGCAGCAACTCGCTGGCAGTCAGGCAACTGCGTACTCCATCGCCACCACACCGTTCGATCCCGACGTGTCCCGCACCGGCACCTTGCCGAGTTTCGCCTACAAGGTGCAGGAGTCCATGCGGACGATGCGTCACGCCAAGAATCTCGGCGGATCGCTGCGCGTGCTGCAACACGACAAGAAGCACGACGGCTACGCGTTCGCCAGAAATGTCGGGGTGAGTGTTCCCGAGATCTACCTCGACCGCGTCGCCGTCGAATCCATCGACTTCTCTGCGCTGCCCGAACGTGTGGTGCTGAAGCCGGTGCGCGGCGCCGCGAGCCGCGGCGTGTTCCTGCTCCAAGCCATCCGCCCCGGCGTGTACCTCGACCACATGAACGGCGCTGAGGTGTCAGTGGACGACATCCTCGCCCGCTACCACTCGTTGCAGAACGACGGCCTGGTGTCCACCGAGGTCGTGGCGGAGGAGTTTCTGGCTCCTCACCCTTCCGTCGCCGACGTCGTGAACATTCCCGATGACCTGAAGGTGTTCACCTTCTACGACCACCCTGCCGTGATCATGCAGCGCCGATGCTTCGGCTCTTCCGATGCCAGCGTCTATCGCTTTCGCTTCTGGGATGCCGAGTGGAACGACCTCGGCCCCGTGAAGTACGCCAACCGAATCGATCCGCAGATGCCGGCGCCAGAACTTCGGGACGAGGTGACCGAGGTGGTGCAACGGCTCGGCAAGGCGCTCGCTGTGCCGTTCATCCGCATCGATGTGTATGAGACCGCTCGCGGTGTGGTGTTCGGTGAGTTCACCCCTCACCCCGGCCCGCCTGCCGGCTGGCGGGCAGACCTCGACCGACTACTCGGCTACGAGTGGGAGATCGCTCAGACCCGTCTGGCGATCGACGAACAGCCCACCGTCGTCAAGCGCCGCTGACTCCCGCTGCCGCAGACACCCACTGCCACAGCTCAGCACGTCGCCGCGGGGTATCGCTTCGTCGGGTACTGGGCAACCGGTGGATGCTGCGCGGTCGACGGTCGAGCCAGAAACGCCCGGTGGACTGGGTGGGCACGCCGTCGTCGGCGGCCAACCACACCAACGTGTCGGCACCCTGCTCGGCGCTTCGCAACAACGGCCCGACCACCTTGCGGAACGTCGGTAGCGAGTCGCGCACGCCAGGTGTGTCGGCCCAACCGGGATGCATCGAGTGAAACACGACGTCGCCGGCCGACTCGCGTTCGGCCCACATCTCGTTCAGTGTCACCTGGGCGCGTTTGGCCCTTGCGTATTGCTCCGAGCCTCGGTAGTCGGCGCCCATCTCGAGATCGGTGACCCGCAACGCTGCCGAATACATCCCGCCCGACGACATGGTGATCACCCTGCCAGGCGACGACTCGCGCAACGCCGGCAACAGCAGCGAGGTGAGGAGGAACGGACCCACCACCTGGCTGGCCACGGTGAGTTCCATACCCGATGGAGCTGTGCGTCGATCCGCGGTGAGTGCGCCGGCGTTATGCACCAGCACATCGAGTCGATCGTGCCGATCCAGCACCAGCTCGGCCGCCGCGCGCACCGCATCCAGGTCGCCCATGTCGGCCACCACGACCTCGAGGCCTGCTGTGCCGGTTCGCGCCGCAATCTCGTCGCTCACCCGCTGGGTCTTCGCTGCATCGCGTCCGAGCAGCAGCACGGTGGCTCCGCACCGGACGAACTGCTCCGCAGCAGCCAGTCCCAAACCCGATGATGCTCCCGTCACCAACACCGTGCGCCCATCCATGCGGTAGTCGGACAGCGATGTCCAGTGATCCGAGCGCCGACGCACGTCGAAGCCGAGACGGGTGAAGCTGGGAACCACCGGCACTTCCAGCAATGCGTCCACGATGCTCGCACCGTCCATCAGCACTCCTCCTCCACACAAAATCGCACAGGCACACAAGATCGCACAGTCACACCAGACCACATAGGCACACCAGACCTCATGGGTCCGGTCGTTGCCGTTAGCGCTCAGTACTAGCAGTCGGCGCAGTTGTCTGCACCGCGGCCAGGGTGGCGGCGAGATGTCGGCGCAGCACCTTCGCAGCCTCAGCCGCCTTTCCGGCCGCTGCTGCCTCCGCCAACTCCAGATGCTCCGCCGCTCCATCGCCAGCGCGCTGGCCGCTGCCAATACCAACGACCTGGAAGCGCTGCGAGTGCTCCAGCAGTTGCGCCACCTGCGACAGCAGACGCTGGTTCGGACAGCGAGACACCAGTGCCAAGTGGAACTGCCGATGCGCGTCGTGGAACGACGCGAGGGAACGATGCCGGACCGCTGTGGCTGCATGAGCGGCGCGAACGGTGTGAGCGAAGGTGGAGTCGCTGCGCCCGGCACGAACAGAACGTTCGATGGCAACCGGGTCGAGCAGCAGTCGCATCTCGTAGATCTCCGCCGCTTCTTCCACGCTCACCGGCGCCACTCGGGCACCGCGCTGCGGCTCGATGACCACCAGGCCTTCACCGGCAAGGCGCTGAAAGGTCTCGCGCAGCGGAGTTGCCGACACCCCCCACTGTGCGGCTAGTCGCTCGGCGTAGAGCTTCTCGCCGGGGGCAAGCTCGCCGCGGATGATGGCCCGCCGCAACAACGAGTCGACCCACTCGGCCCGCGTGGGCGGCGCTTCGAGCACGTCGGTCATGAGCCGATCGTAACCAGCTTGCGGAATGTCCACAATCTATAGATAATTGCCAGATGTTTCGACTCCTGAACGTTCAAGGCCGAGCCGCTCTCCAGGCTGGCGACCAGTGGCACGATCTCGCTGCACTGTCCGGTGACGCGTCGCTGGCCGACCCGATGGCGGCCGTCGCCCGGCATGAGGAACTGCACGCTCATCAGGCAGCCACCGAGGGTCGGGCTGCCGACGGTGAAGTGGACGCTTCCCAGCTGCTCCCCTGTGTCCCCTCCCCGGCGAAGGTGTTCGCCATCGGTTTGAACTATCAGTCGCATGCCGCAGAGTCGGCAATGGAACTTCCGCCGGCACCGCTCACGTTCACCAAGTTTCCGAGTTGCCTGGTGGGCCCGAACGCCGACGTGGTGCTCAGCGGTGCTGCGGTGGACTGGGAGGTCGAGTTGGTGGTGGCCATCGGCACCGGTGGTCGCAACATCGCCGAGGCCGATGCGTGGAACCACGTGGCCGGCCTCACCCTCGGCCAAGACATCAGCGACCGTGTGGTGCAGCTCACCGGCAAGCCGCCGCAGTTTTCGCTGGGCAAGAGCTACGACACGTACGGCCCCATCGGACCCGCATTGGTGTCGGTTGACTCGTTTCCCGACCGCGACGCCATCGAGCTGTGGTGCGACGTGGATACCGAGCGCAAGCAGCACGGCACCAGCGCCGACCTCATCTTTCCCATCGCCCATCTCGTGAGCTACCTCTCCGGCATCTGCACACTGCAGCCCGGCGACCTCATCTTCACCGGCACGCCCGATGGCGTGGGCATGGCCAGCGGCACGTTCCTCACCGAGGGCCAGGTCATCCACTCCGGCGCAGCGGTCATCGGCGAACTCCACAACCGCTGCGTCGCGGGTTGATGACACCCCACACTCCCCCGCACATAGCCAACGTCGCACCCGACCACGACATCGTCGTGGTCGGCTTCGGTCCGGTGGGCAGCACGCTTGCCGCGCTGCTGGCCCACCGCGGGCTGCGCGTGCTCGTGGTGGACCGCGAGACAGAGATCTTCCCGCTCCCCAGGGCTGCTCACTTCGATCACGAGGTGATGCGAGTACTGCAGGAACTCGGATGCGCCGACGAAGTGGGCCCGGCCACCATTCTCAATCCGGGAATGGAGTTCATCACTGCGTCCGGCGAGGTGCTGCTCTCTGTCCATAGCGGCGACCTCACCCCATCTGGATGGCCGGCATCGATCCTGTTCCACCAGCCCGACCTCGAACTCGTACTGCGCGACGTCGCCGAGCGATCTGGCTCAACGGTCCGTCTGGGCGTAGCGGTGAGCAACGTCACCGACCACGGCGACCACGTGATGGTTTCCTTTGCCGACGGCACCGCGACCACTTCTACCTATTTGGTGGCGTGCGACGGCGCTCGTTCCACAGTGCGCAAACAACTCGGCATCTCGATGCACGACCTCGGTTTCGAAGAGCCGTGGCTCGTCGCCGACCTCGTGCTGAACGACGCCGCGGATCGGCCGTCGTTGTTCACGCTTCAGGTCTGCGACCCGATGCGGCCCACCACGCTGGTGCCCATGCCGCCGCCGCGTTTCCGCTTCGAGTTCATGCTGCTCCCCAGTGACGACCCGGTCGGTATCACGTCATCCGAGTCGGTGGCATCGCTGCTGGCACCCTGGATGGACCCTGCCGATGCCACTGTCGAACGAGCTGCCGTGTACAGCTTCCACGGGTTGATCGCCACCGAATGGCGTCGGGGACGGGTGCTGTTCGCTGGCGACGCTGCGCACCAGACCCCTCCGTTCCTCGGGCAGGGAATGTGCTCGGGCATCCGCGATGCACAGAACCTCGCGTGGAAGCTCGCCCGCGTGCTGCACGGCACATCGCCCGATGCGCTGCTCGACACGTACCAGCTCGAACGCGAACCGCAGGTGCGCAGCATCATTCAGCTCGCCGTCGACCTCGGTCGCGTCATCTGCACCACCGATCCCGAGGCTGCGGCGCTGCGAGATGCCGGCATGCTCGCGGCACGCGCGGCTGGCGGTGGCACGATGGGCCAGGCGCTGATGCCGTCGTTACCCGAGGGGCCGCTGGTGGCGTTGGGCGCGGGCGGACAGGCTCGCCAACCGATCATCGACGGCACCCGACTCGACGACATCGCTGGCGATCGGTTCGTGGTGGTGCTCCGTACCGCCGCACAACGGTCGAACCCCGGCGTGGCGTTCTGGTCGGCGCAGGAAGCGCTCGTGCTCGACGCGGACACCACGCCCGAGGTGGCCACGGTGCTCGACGCCGTGCACGCCAACGCAATGGTGGTGCGTCCCGATCGATACGTACTGGTGGTGGGCAGCGAACTCGAAGAGCCCAACCCCGCGCTCCGCATGATGCTCAACGGCTGAGCTGTCGGCGCCGGAACGCACCAGGGCGACCGCCCGGGCGGTCAGGCCTGCTCGTCGACGACCACTGTGTCGTTACTTGGCGCGTCGTTTCTCGGCGCGTCATCACCCGACGCGTCATCGCCGGGCGAGTTCTCGCCGTCCGCGCCGTCCGCGCCGCCGTCGTCGGCCTCCTCGACGGGGGCGGGTGGGGCCCACGTGGGTGCCGTGCCGGTCTCGAGTTCGATGACTCGGGCCTTGGCCGCTTTCCAGGCTGCGTCGGCCTCCACGGTGCTGCGACCATTGCGCTTCGCGTCTCGGACCGCCTGGATGGCGCGATCGAGATCTCGCTGCGCCGTCGCCAACGCATCGGCCTGGGCTCGCGCCTCGGCTTTGCGAGCGGCTTCCGCTTCCTGACGCTGGCGTTCCTTCTCGCGCTTGGCCTTGTCGAGCGCTTCGCTCTCCTTCAATGCCGCAGCAAACATCGCCGCCGGGTCGCGCCCGGTTGACGCCGTAGCAGGTGCCGACGTCGGCTTGGCCGGAGAGGACGTCGGGTTTTTGGTGTGTCGGCGACTGGGCATCGGGTGCAGTCTGGCCGCACAACGGGGGTGCGTGTCAATGCCTACTTCCCCTTGAAGCGACGCAGCGACCATGCACCTCGGCCGTCGAATACCATTGCGTCATGTCTTCCGACCAGCCTGACGGCGCCATCGAGTTCCGCAGCGACAATTGTGCCGGGGTGGCCCCGCAGATCATGGAGGCACTGACGGCCGCCAACAACGGGTCGGCCCTCGCCTACGGCGGCGACCGGTGGACAGAGGAACTTCGCGAGGTGGTCTGCGAGGCCTTCAACGCCCCCGACGCGCAGATCTTCCCCGTGAGCAGCGGCACTGCGGCAAACTCGCTGGCGCTGGCCGGCATGTGCCCACCGTGGGGCAGCGTGCTGTGCCACGAGACGGCGCACATCTACAAGAACGAGTGTGGGGCCACCTCCATGTTCGGCGCCGGTGCCGTGATGCGCGGGTTGCCGGGCGACGGGTTCAAGCTGCAGCCCGACAGCATCCGCGCTGCGTTCGAGTCCACGAACTGGGGCGACCCGCATCACTCGCAGCCGTCGGTGGTGTCGTTCACCTGCCCCACCGACATGGGCACGGTGTACACGCCCCAGGAACTCGCCGACGTGGTTACCGTCGCCGCGGAGAAGGGCCTGAAGGTGCACCTCGACGGCGCCCGACTGGCGAACGCAATCGCTGCATTGCACTGTGCGCCGACCGCCATCACCACCGACGTGGGCGTGGACGCGTTCTCCCTCGGTGCCATCAAGAACGGGGCCATGAGCACCGACGCCATCGTGAGTCTCGACCCCGAGATCAGCGAGCAACTGCTGTATCGCACCAAACGAGCCGGACACGTCGCCAGCAAGATGCGGTACCAGTCGGTGCAACTCATCGAGTATCTACGCGACGGCCGGTGGGTGAAGCTCGGCCGACAGGCGAATGCAGCGATGACGGAGTTGTCACGCGGCCTGCGGGACCGCGACATCGAACTCCTTGCCGAGCCGCAGGCGAACATGGCCTTCGTCCGTCTTCCCAACGCGGTGCACGCCGCGTGGGCGGCGAGTGGCGTGTTGTTCTACGACATGGGCCCCGACACCATTCGATTGGTGACCAGTTGGCAGACCACGCCCGACGACGTTGAAGCGGCACTGCACCGCCTCGACCTCGTCCTCGCCGCTGCCCGCTGACCACTCAGCGCTGGCCGCTCCGAGATCAGCCCTCGTCGAACTGCACTGCGGCGCGCTCGACGATGAACGGCACCATGTAGGTCTGCACCAGCGCCTGGTGATCCGGGTGGTCGCGATAGATGAGGTAGTCCTCCAGCGAGGCGAACTGCGCCGACACGGCGAAATCGAAGTTGTTCGGCACTGTGCGGAGGTCGGCACCGTAGCGAAAGCTCACGATCTGGGGGATCAAGCCCGGCAGCGTTGCCAGCGCGGCCGACGCCGCAGCCACGTGGGCATCGTCGACGCCCTCTTTCCAACGGAACATCACCACATGCTGGATCATGCGCCGAGCGTAGCCAGCAGTGCCGCCCCGACGAACTTCACGCACTCAGGTGCAGCGACTGCAAGCCGCGGATGACGAAGTTCGGCTGATACTGCGGCGCTTCCACCATCGAAAGATTCGGGAATCGTTTCGCCAGACCGGCCACCGACACCTCGATCTCTTGGCGGGCGAGCGGGGCCCCGACGCAGAAGTGAATTCCCCCGCCGAAGCCGATGTGGGCGGTGTCGCCTCGGCCGATGTCGAACCGATCGGGGTCGGGGAAACGCCGATGGTCGCGCTCTGCGGCGCCGAACAGCATCGCCACCTCCTCGCCCACTTCGAGCGGCTGACCGGCGATCTCCACGCCGTCATCCAAGACCCACCGTTCGAACAGTTGCAGCGGCGAGTCCCAGCGCAACATTTCTTCCACCGCCGACCGAGCATCCACATCGCCCGAGACCACGCGCTGCCACTGGTGGGGGTGCAACATGAGCGCTCGGGTGCCGTTGCCAAGCGTGTTCACCGTGGCCTCGTGGCCTGCTTCCAACAGCACCATGGTGGTGCTGATGATCTCGCGTTCGGTGAGGGTGTCGCCCTCGTCCTCCACACGCACCAGCTCGCTCACCAACAGGCCATCGGGGTTCTTTCGCTTCTCGGCGATGAGGGCTGCGGTGTAGGCGATGTACTCGGCGGCGGCCGTGTTCGCTGCCGTGCGCACGTCGTCGGTGGTGGTGAGTTCGTACATCTTCACGATGGCGTGCGACCAGTCGAGCAACAGTTGCGTGTCGGATCGGGGCACGCCGAGCATGGAGCAGATCACCGCAACCGAATAGGGCATGGCATAGTCGCGCAGCAACTCGAACTGGCCGCGCTCAGCACAGGCATCCAGCAATTCTGTGGAGAAGCCTTCGATCGTGGGCCGCAGCGCCGCCACCGCTCGAGGAGTGAAGACCTTCGCCACCAGCCTGCGGATCCGGGTGTGATCGGGCGGTTCCAGGCACAGCAGGCTCCATGCCTCGTGCTGTTGAAAGCTCGACCAGCGTGGATCGGGTGTCGGCTTTCCGAACTGTTCGTGCGAGTACCGATGCGTGTAGGCGCGGCCCAGACGACGGTCGCGCAAGGTCTCCTGCACATCGCTGAACCGGGTGAGGGTCCATTGCCCCGTGATGGGATTTCGAAAGCCAGGAGTGACCTCCCGAAGTGCGCTCAGCACCGGATACGGGTTGGCGATGAACGCTGGGTCAGAGGGGTTGAAGCGAGCGATCAGTTCGCCGAGAGACAGGTCGGCGAGGGGCAGGTCGTCGAGAGGCAGGTCGTCGAGGGGCACGGCGTCACGGTACCTGCCAGGTCCAGACGCGCATTGGAGCGCCCTCCCCATCCTCCACGATCAGCGGCGCTGGCTCGGTGCGCTCCACCAGGCGCCATACGCCGTCGTGTTCCAGTCGCTGCACCTCGTCGGCGAAACCCATGTCGCGCATCACGTCGTCGCGAAACGTCATCGTCACGAAGCCGCCGCTGCGAACCACCCGCGGCAGGGCGGCGAGCGCGGCGGGACCCACATGCCCGAAGGTGAACACGCCCACCGACACCACGGCGTCGAACGACCCCGCATCGAAGGGCAACGGTTCGAGCAGCGACCCTTGCCGCAACACGTCGTACACCCCACGCTCGGCGGCCTGGTCGAGCATCGCCTGCGACAGATCGAACCCGGTGAGATGCCCTACGCCCAGCGCGCGCAGCGCAGCCCCCACCAGACCGGTGCCACAGCCTGCGTCGAGCACGCTGGCATCCGCCCCTGCCCAATGGTGCAGTCGCTCCGCCCCGGCGTTGGGAGCCACGTAGTGCAGGCCTTCCAGGTCGGTGTCGTACTGCGTGGCCCACCAGTCGTACCGCTGCTGGAGTTCGTCCGGGTTCGTGGCGGCGTAGATCCAGGCCAAGCGCTCGTCGCTCATCGTCAGATCATCGCACAGCCGCCGGCCACTACGTTGTGGGCATGAGTGCCAGCCATCCGCACCTCGCACAGCCGCTGCAACTGCGCCACCTCACGTTGCGCAACCGCGTCGTGTTCGGTGCGCATACGGCCAACATGTCGGAGCTGGGTCTGCCCGCAGCTCGGCACCTCGGCTACTACCTCGAGCGCGCCAGGGGTGGCGCGGCGATGATTGTGGTGGAGCCCGTGCCGGTGCACCCCACCGCGGTGCTCACCCGAGGCAACTTCCTCCCCGGCGACGACGCCGTGATCCCCGGATTTCGTGCCATCACCGATGCCGTGCACGCCGAGGGATCCGCGATCCTGCAACAGCTGTACCACGTCGGCCAGCACGGCGACTTCGACAACAGCTACCAGCCTTCCTGGTCGCCGTCGGGGCTGCCGTCGTACCACGACGCCGAAGGAAGCCACGCGATGAGCGAGGCGGAGATCGAAGAGACCATCGAGAGCTTCGTCGAAGCTGCCGACAGAGCGAAGCGGTGCGGTTTCGACGGAGTGGAACTGTTCGCCGCCTACCACGCCATCATCGACCAGTTCTGGTTGCCATGGAGCAACCGGCGAGCCGACCAGTGGGGTGGCTCGCTGGAGAATCGCCTGCGCTTCGGCAGAGAGATCATGGAGCGCATTCGCGCCCGGGTGGGCGACGAGTTCGTCATCGGTATTGCCGTGAGCATCGACCCCACCAGCGCGGTGGCGATGAGCATCGACGACCTGTGCGAGGTGGTGGCCTGGTACGACGAACGCCAGCTCATGGACTACGTCACCTGCGGCACCGGCAGCTACTTCGACTCCGACAAGATCATCCCCACCTTCCAGTACGCCGACAATCTCGGGGTGGAGTACGCCGAGCGGCTGAAGGGCGCGGTGCGCCATGCCAAGGTGCAGGCCGAGAGCCAGGTGCGCACACCGGAGAACGCCGACCACGTGATCGCCAGCGGGCAGGCCGACATGGTGAGCATCGTGCGCGGTCAGATCGCCGACCCGTACCTCGTGAACAAGACGCTCACCGGCCGAGCCGATGAAGTTCGCGGCTGCATCTCGTGCAACCAGATGTGCTGGGGGCGTCGTTCTCGCGACTACTGGATTTCGTGCCTGGTGAACCCATCGGTGGGTCGCGAGTGGGAATGGGGCGGCGACACCTTCGAACCTGCCTCGCGGCCCAAGACCGTTCTGGTCGTGGGCGGTGGGCCCGGTGGATTGGAGACCGCACGCGTGGCGGCCGAACGAGGGCACCGCGTCACGCTCGCTGAGGCTGGGCCGGAACTCGGCGGCGCCTTCCGTCTGGCGGGCCTGCAGCCTCGCCGCTCGCAGATCACCGAACTCATCGAGTGGTACGAACGCGAACTCGAACGGCTCGACGTCCGTGTACAAGTGAACACACCGATGTTCGCCGACGACATCACGGCATTCGGCGCCGACGCCGTGGTGATGGCTACCGGATCGCGGCCATCGGACACCGGCTTCCAACGCCAACTACCGCTCCAGCCCATACTGCCCGGGGTGGAGTTGCCGAACGTAGCCAGCATCGAGGATGTGTTGGCGAGCCGTGCTCACCTCGGCCAGCGAGTGGTGGTCATCGATGACCTCGGCGACTGGCGAGGCGGCGGCACCGCATGGTTCCTTGCAGAACGCGGTCACGATGTGGTCATCGTCACCTCGTACCCGATGGTGGGCCACACCATTCAGCGAACCAGTGGCGATGGGAAGATGCGCTCACGCCTCGCTGAGCTTGGCGTCACATGGCACACCGAGAGCGTCGTCGCCGAGTGGACCGAGAAGGGCGCTCTGGTGCACTGCTTCGTCGGCCGAACCGACACCTTCGTGGAGGCCGACTCGCTGGTACTCGCAACCATCAACACGCCCGTGCGCGATGTCGTCGACGAACTCGCAGGCCAGCACCCCGATGTTCGAACTGTGGGCGATGCCGTGGCAGCACGCCTCGCGGTGCACGCCATCTACGAAGGTCGCGTGGCGGGCCAGGCGTTGTGAACGAACCAAACGCCCATCTCGTTGCCACTCGCAGCATTCGGGCAACCTGGGAACACGACCCCGGCTAGAGCAACTGCCGCAGACGGCTCTCGACGTCTTCGCGGTTCAGATATCCGCCGCACATCCGGCGAACGCCGCTGTAGGCGGCACGACCGTGCAGTACGCGCCAGTTGTCGAACAGCATCGCCTCGCCCGGCTGCAACACATGCCGCCACTGCCGATGCGGGTCGTTGGCGAACTCGTCGAACATCCGAATGGCGTCGTAGAACGCCAGCATGTCGCCTTCCTCCAGCATGAACGGCGCGCGGTCGTAGTTGTTGAAGCTCACCTGTAACAGCCGACCCGTGTGGTCGTGTCGGAACACGGGTCGAGCCGACATCAGATGCGAGCCATCGCCGATGTACTGCCCGGGCACGGCCACACTGCTCAACACTTCGAACAACTCCGGTGCATCCGCCTCGATACGACGGGCGATGGCAAAGGCATCCACCATGGTGCTGTCGCCACCCGTAGCGTCGAGTTCCAAGCAGTGCAGCAATTGGAAACCCGGCGCGTCGTGCGAGTAGGTGCCGTCGGTGTGACCGCGTAACTCCATCGTCGTGTACGCAGTGTCGGCCTTGGCGAGGTCGGCGCTGAACTCCCAGAAACCGCCGAAGATGGTCTCCCGGATGTAGGCTGCGCGGCGCAGCAGGGCCTCCGTCGCTGCTCCGGTGGCCGGCGTACCAGTGACGATGCAGAATCCGTACTGCAACGTGCGGCCCAGCCACTGCGCCACCCCAGCGTCGGTGTTCATCACGTCGGCATAGTTCACCGTCGGCGTCGTGAGCGACGGACCGTTCCAGAGCGTCACCGGCACGTCGATGGCAGTTCGAGCCACACGCGGATGGCGGTACTTGGCGAGGAACTCCACCGGCAGGCTGGACATCGGTTCCATCACGTCCCACGTCACCTCGAGGTTGTCGCCCACCACCTCGGACGACAGGCCGCGCAGGCCCTTCGCCACGGTGGCGGTGAACAACTGACGCTGCTGCGTGACGGGATGAAGGGTGTCGTCGTCGTGGGCATGGTCGCGCAGCCACAGCCACGGGTAGCGACTGGTGACACCGTCGGTCCAGGTGACCTCCAGCGAGATGTCGGTGGGCTGCAACGCGGCGATGGCGACCATTCGGCCAGCGTAGATCAGCCTCTTCAGCCGCTCCCACTCTCCGCTTGCGGTCAACGCGGATCGAGCACGAACACCATCACCGTGCCGGTGCCGCCAAGGCTGACGCCGCCGTCGGTCTCGACTGCATCACCAACCATCAGCGACGTGCCATCCCCCAGAGTGGGGTTGCCAGCCGCGACGAACACCAGCATGCGCCGGCCAACCGGGTCGTAACCGACCGGCGCCTCGAGCACTCGCAGCGAGGCGTCGTACAGATCTCGGCGCCACATCAGGTTCAGATCGGTGGTGGGGCCCGCGGGCAACGTGGCGTACACCGTCGATTCGCCCGCGAATCGGTGCCACCCGAGCGGAGGACGCAGCGGCACCGACACCGCTTCGTCGACGAACTTGAGGTCCATGCCGGCGCCATCGATCAGCGCGATCAGGCGATCAACGCCAGGGAATTCCGAGAACGGGCCATCGCTGGCAACTTCCGCCACCGACAACCGCCAGTGGAATGGATCGTTCTCAGGGTGGCGCGCCAACTCTCGCGTGATGCCACCACCGTTCTTCCACGGCACCGCTCGGGTGGCGGACCAACGGTGAATCGTCAGCACGGTGCCGTGGGCAAGCCGGCCACGGATCAGCCTTCGATCAGGATGGCTCGCTCGGGACAGTTGCCCTCCGCCCGGCGCACCTTGGCCTCGAGTTCTGCGGGAATCTCGTCGGTGATCAGCACGACGGCGTTGCCGTAGTCGTCGGATCCGAACACCTCTGGTGCCGCAATGGCACAGCTCTGATGCCCATGGCATGCGTCGCTGTCGACCCTGACCTTCATGCAGATTCCCTTCGCACTGCGCCCTTTGGGCTATCCCATCACCGTACCGCTGGTGACGGCCTTGTCGCGGCGCCGTGAGAATGCGCCAAGGTTGATGGTGCGCCCGGTGCGTGGGCCTACGTACTGCACGGGGTGCTCGTCGTGATCGTGGCCCGCGGCCTCCGCATCGATGATCGCTGCCATGAACTTGCCGGCCAAGGGAGCGTTCTTGAACTGGTTCCCGCTGGTGCCACACGCCATGAAGTAACCGGGCAGATCGCTCTTGTCGTAGATCGGCACCCAGTCGTCGGCCACGTCGTACAACGCAGCCAACCCGACAGGCCGATGCGGCACGCCGAAGCTCGGCACACGCCGAGCTGCCCGCATCATCGAGACTTCGAACTGCTCCACGGTGGGGTACGGGTCGAACGCATCGGGGTCGTCCACCCAGTGCAGCTCGTCGCATTCGGGTTCGGTGCCACCCAGCATCCAGGTGCCGCCGAGTTGCGGCCGGATGTACTGCCCGAGGTCGAGGTCGGCAGCTGCGGGGAACCCGTCTTCCAGGCGCATGCCCTCCGGAGCTTCCACCGTGAAGACTTCCTGACGCAGCGGTCGATGGTGGATGCGCATGCCCTCCGTGACCCCGGCCAGGCGATTGATACCAGAGGAGTGGGGGCCGCCCACGTTCACGACCACCGGCGCATGCAACGTGGTGCCATCTGCCAACAGCACGCCTGACACCCGACCATCGGTCTGCTCGAACCCCACGACCTCCTGGTGGAAGCGGAACTCCGCACCGTGCTGGCGAGCAGCAAATGCCAGATTGTGGGCCGACAGCATCGGGTCGTCGATGAAGCCCGACTCAGGTTCGAAGATGGCGGTCATCTGCGATGTGGCCTCGTCGGCGAAGGCGGGGTCGTCGATGCGCTTCGGCGGGAAGTACTGGCCGATGTCGAGCCCAGGTATCCGCGCGGCGAGGGCAGCCGAGTCGAGCAACTCATAGGCGATTCCCACTTCGTCCCAGAGCGCTTCCACTCGTTTGGTGTTGTTGCCGGGCGTGTGAAAGATCAGCATTCCTGTGCGGATGAACCGAACCATGCCATCGGGGTCGGCCGCGCCGAGGTGACCCTCCCAGTCGTTCCACAACGCCGCGCTCTCCCATGCCGCGAGCACCGCATCGAGCGTGGAGTAACTGAAGCGGATGAGGGACACCGACGAACTCGTCGAGCCCGTTCCCGGACCAGGACCCTTGTCGACGACGATCACCGAGCGACCGCCCCGAGCGAGTTCGAAGGCGACGGCAGAACCAATGACCCCGGCGCCGATCACGATGGCATCTGCACGATCAGTCATGGCGTCACGCTACTCATTCCCGGTACACGCGTACCATGGACCTTGGTCCCGGAAAACGGCCGATCAGGCAATGGCCGCACCGAAGAGCTTGCCCACCGCCATCGTGACCGCCATGGCGATGATGCCGCCGATAACCACACGCGCAATCGGCCGAGCAGGCGGTGCCCCACCGAGTCGGGCACCGGTGTAACCCAGCACGAAGAGCGCCACGATCGTGACCGCAATGATGGTGGCGACGCGCACCGATGCCCCGGCCAACGCCGTGGCAACGAGCGGTACCGCGGCACCGATGCTGAACGCCGCGGTGCTGCTCCAGGCAGCCTGGAACGGCTTGGCCAGTTCGTCGTCGCTGATGCCCAATTCGTCGCGCAGATGCGTGCCGAGGGCATCGTGTGCCGTGAGTTCCACGGCCACCTGATGGGCGAGATCTCGGTCGAGACCCTTGCTCTGGTAGATCGCGGCGAGTTCCTCGAGTTCGTGGTCTGCCTGGTGCTCCAGCTCCCAGGTTTCCTTGGCGATGTCGCTGCGCTCGGAGTCTCGTTGGGAACTCACCGACACGTACTCGCCCAAACCCATGGAGACGGCGCCCGCCACCAGCCCGGCAATGCCCGCCGTGAGGATGGCCGAACGCGAAGCATCGGCCGCTGCAACACCGAGCAGCAGCGCTGCGGTGGAGATGATGCCATCGTTGGCACCCAGCACCATGGCCCGCAGCCAGCCGACGCGGTGTCCGAAATGACCCTCGCTGTGTCGCATGACTGCAGGCTACCGAACAGTCCGGGGTCGCCAGCTGTGAATGACCTGGTAGTAGTTCGAGCGTTCATAGACCTGTGGATCGGGCACGTTCTCGCGACTCACACTTCCCCGCAGTTCGCGCACCGACACATAGTCGCGTTCGACCATCCACTCGCGCAGGAATCGCTCCATCACCGTCAGGTGCTCCGGCCCGTGCCGCAGCAACGCGCTGGTGGCCATCACCACATCGGCGCCAGCCAGCAGCAGCTTCATCGCATCGGCGCCGTCGTACACACCGGAGCTGGCCGCCAGCGAGCCCGTCACGACCCCACGCAGGTTCGCGATCCAGTGCAGCGGCAACCGACTCTCCGCAGGGGTGCTCAGCGCAAGACGCGGCACCACGGTGAGCGTGTCAAGATCGATGTCGGGTTG
The DNA here is from genome assembly GCA_903919455.1 of uncultured Acidimicrobiaceae bacterium. Lineage (GTDB taxonomy): Bacteria > Actinomycetota > Acidimicrobiia > Acidimicrobiales > Ilumatobacteraceae > UBA668. The sequence goes on from CAIXIJ010000030.1 coordinate 30,295, forward strand.
ATACAGACGGTTAAACAGCACCAGCCCATCAGCACCTGCTCGCTCCATTCGAATGGCCAGATTGCCGAGCGCGGTGAACCACGGACTCAGCTTCACCGCCAGCGGAATGTGAATCTCCGCCTTCACTTCCTCCACCAGTTCCACGTAACGGTGCTCCACCTCGGCTGATGTGACCGCTGGGTCCACCACCACGTCGTACAGATTCAGTTCGATGGCGTGCGCTCCCGCATCGGCGAGGTGTTTGGCGTAGCGAACCCATCCGCCCGGACTGGTGCCGTTCAAGCTGGCGATCACCGGGATGGTGAGCAGTTCGCGGGCCTTCTCCACGAGCGCGAGATGACGTGCCGGCCCCACCTCGGGTACGGGCAACTCAGGCAGGAACGTCAGCGCTTCACCGAACTGATCAGCACCGTGTTGGGCCGCAACGTCGATGGTGAAGGCCTCGTGTTCGATCTCCTCTTCGAAGAGCGACGGCAGCACGATGGCCCCTGCTCCAGCGTCCTCCAGGCGCTGCCACATCGAGATGTCGCCGGTGACAGGCCCGGCCGAGGCCACGAGCGGGCTGCGGAGGGTGAGGCCGAGATACCTGGTGGTCAAGTCGGTCATGATTCGTCCTCGCTCTCTGCGATCGTCGCGTTGTCCGCATGGCCCGGCGCAGTTCGATGCACATCCACGAGTTGCTGGTAGTAGCGATGCCGGCTGGTCGCGTCGGCCTGAGCCAGCGCCATCAATTCCTTCGCGCGATCCGGATTGGATCGGGCAAGCATGGCGAAACGAGCCTCGCTACTCGCGAAATCGGCATACGGCACCGACGGCTCGGCGCTGTCGAGCTGGAATGGTTGGGCATGATCGTCGGCGGATGGTCGGTAGCGATACAGCGGCCAGTGCCCGCTCTGCACCGCCAGCTTCTGCTGGGTCATCGACTTGCTCATGTCGAAGCCGTGGGCGATGCAGGTGCTGTAGGCGATCACGAGGCTGACGCCGGGCCACGCCTCGGCCTCGAGCAATGCCTTGACGGTCTGCACATCGCTGGCTCCCAGCGCAACCTTGGCCACATACACGTCGCCGTAGGTCATCGCTTCGAGCCCCAGATCCTTCTTCATGATGTTCTTGCCGCCCGCAGCGAACTTCGCCACCGCGCCGCGCGGCGTGGCCTTCGATGCCTGCCCGCCGGTGTTCGAGTACACCTCCGTGTCGAGCACCAGGATGTTCACGTTGCGACCGCTACCGAGCACATGGTCGAGGCCACCGGCACCGATGTCGTACGCCCAGCCATCGCCGCCGACGATCCAGACGCTCTTCCGCACGAGCGTGCCCGACAGGTCCTCCAATCGACGAGCGTCGGGGTGGTCGAGCGCACCGAGCGCGGCACGGAGGGCATCGATTCGCTCGCGCTGCTCGCGGATGGCCACCTCACCGTTGTCGTCGATTCCCGCCACGATTGCGTCGATGTCGGCGTCGCCGAGATACTCGGCCAACTCGGGTCGCAGCCGATCCAGCATGCTCAGGGCGGTGCGCCGCTGGGCTTCGAA
>CAIXIJ010000031.1 GCA_903919455.1 uncultured Acidimicrobiaceae bacterium
ACGTGTACCTGCGGTCGCGAGCGTTCGGGTTGCCAGACGTGCCGGTGGTGCATGCCGAGCGCGACGTGAAGCGTTGGATGGCCGACGAGGTCGTGGGCCGCACCGACATGTGGGTGGCCGAGGTGGATGGCGTGATCGCCGGACTGATGGTGCTCGGTCACGAACGCGACGGGTCGTGGGTGGAGCACCTCTACCTCGATCCGTCGTGGTGTGGTCGTGGCCTTGGCGACCAGTTGGTCGAGGTGGCCAAGCGGCGTGGTGCCGACGGGCTGCAACTGTGGACGTTCCAGTGCAACGAACCGGCCCGGCGCTTCTATGAGCGTCACGGGTTCACGGCCGAGGAGTTCACCGAGGGGGCCGGCAACGAAGAGCGCGCCCCCGACGTGCGCTATCGCTGGAAGCCCTGACATTCCCTCTTGCCTATCGAACATCTGTTCGATAGGTTCGCGAACCTCTTATGGGGTTCAACAATCCGAGCATGCCATGGGCAGAGGTCGAACGACTGCTGTCGGGTTCCTCCGCTCAGCAACGCGGGGAGGATGGGCGCGCCCCGGGGCCGACATCTCGCAAGCGACAGCCCTACGAACCCGACCCCGACAGCACGCAACCGCATTGGCGGCCCGACCCGGTGCAGGTGCCGTATGCGGAACTGCACTGCCACAGCAACTTCTCCTTCCTCGACGGGGCATCGCACCCCGAGCAACTCGTGGAGGAAGCGGATCGCCTGGGGTTGGAGGCCCTGGCCCTCACCGATCACAACGGCTTCTACGGCATCGTGCGGTTCGCCGAGGCGGCCCGAGCCGTGGGTCTGCCCACCGTGTTCGGTACCGAGATCACCCTCACTGCCGGGCTGCAGGGGCGTAGCGCCCGCACCGAGGCCGACACACAACAGCAGGTCAGCACGGGCATGTTGCCCGACACCCACGCCCCCGACCCGCACGGGCAGCACCTCGTGGTGTTGGCTGAGGGCCCTACTGGCTATGCCCGCCTGGCTCGCGCGCTGAGTCTCGGCCATCTGGCCGGCGAGAAGGGAGTGCCCCAGTTCGGGTTGCTCGACATCGCGGATGCCGTGCGCGGCCACGGGTGGGTACTCACCGGGTGCCGAAAGGGATCGGTGCCCCAGGCGTTGGTGGCCGACGGGCCATCGGCGGCGAGCCGCGAACTCCGCACGCTGATGGAGTTGTTCGGCCGCGACCGTGTGCTGGTGGAACTGTGGGACCACGGCCACCCGCTCGATTCGGTACGCAACGACGCCCTGGCCGAACTGGCGGCCCGGCACGACGTGGGGGTGGTGGCCACCAACAATGTGCACTACGCCACGCCAGCCCAGCGTCGTCTGGCCAGCGCCGTGGCAGCCGTGCGGGCCCGCCGCAGCCTCGACGAACTCGACCCGTGGCTCCCCGCCGCCTCCAGCGCCCATCTGCGCAGCGGTGGCGAGCAGTTGCGTCGCTTCGCTCGCTACCCGGGGGTGGTGGAGTTGGCGGCCGAGGTGGGTCGCGCTGCCGCGTTCGACCTGTCGCTGGTGGCTCCGAACCTGCCGCCGTACCCGTGCCCGAACGGCCCCGACGGCAACCCGCTCACCGAGATGCAGTACCTGCGCCAACTGGTGGAAGTCGGTGGCCGTCGTCGTTACGGCGACCGGCCCGCAGCGCACGAAGACCTGTCGCTGCGGGCTCGTGCCTGGCGCACCATCGACCACGAACTCGAGGTCATCGAACACCTCGGGTTCGCCGGTTACTTCCTGGTGGTGTGGGACATCGTGGAGTTCTGCAACCGGGCCGACATCTACTGCCAGGGTCGTGGCAGCGCCGCCAACAGCGCCGCCTGTTACGCGCTCGGCATCACCAAGGCCGATGCCGTGTCGTTGGGGTTGCTGTTCGAACGGTTCCTGTCCACCGAACGCGACGGCCCGCCCGACATCGACCTCGACATTGAGAGCGACCGGCGTGAAGAGGTCATCCAGTACGTGTACGAGCGTTATGGGCGGCACCATGCGGCGCAGGTGGCCAACGTCATCACCTATCGGGCCCGATCAGCGGTGCGCGACATGGCGAAGGCACTCGGCTATGCCACCGGCCAACAGGACGCCTGGAGCAAGCAGATGGATGCCTGGGGCACGGTGGCCACCACCGCCCAGACCCCCGATCACGATGTGCCCGAGGCCGTGATGGAGATGGCAGCCGAGATCGAAGACGCACCGCGCCACCTTGGTATCCACTCCGGTGGCATGGTCATCTGCGACCGGCCGGTCATCGAGGTGTGCCCGGTGGAGTGGGGTCGAATGGGTCGCCGCAGTGTGCTGCAGTGGGACAAGGACGACTGCGCTGCAGCGGGCCTGGTGAAGTTCGACCTGCTGGGTCTGGGCATGCTCAGCGCCCTTCACTACGCCGTCGATCTCATCCGCGAGCACCGCGGCTACGAGGTGGACCTTGCCACCATCCCGCAGGAAGACGACGTGTACGCCATGCTCTGCCGGGCCGACACGGTGGGCGTGTTCCAGATCGAGTCGCGAGCACAGATGGCCACGCTGCCTCGGCTGAAACCGCGCCGCTTCTACGACCTCGTGGTGGAGGTGGCACTCATCCGCCCCGGGCCCATTCAGGGCGGGTCGGTGCACCCGTACATCCGCCGACGCAACGGGCAGGAACCCATCACCTATCTGCACCCACTGCTGGAGAACTCACTGGGTAAGACGCTCGGCGTGCCGCTGTTCCAGGAGCAACTGATGCAGATGGCCATCGACGTGGCCGGGTTCACCCCCGCCGAAGCCGACCAGTTGCGGCAGGCGATGGGTTCCAAGCGCAGCCGGGCGCGGATGGAACAACTGAAGCAACGCCTGTATGAAGGCATGGCCGAACGGGGCATCACCGGCGATGTGGCCGACGAGATCTTCGTGAAGATGGCTGCCTTCGCGAACTACGGCTTCCCCGAAAGCCACAGTGTGTCGTTCAGCTATCTCGTCTACTCGTCGGCCTGGATCAAGTTCCACGAGCCGGCGGCGTTCTGTGCGGCGCTGTTGAACGCCCAGCCGATGGGGTTCTGGAGCCCACACTCGCTGTGCCAGGACGCCCGTCGCCACGGTGTGGTGGTGCGTTCCCCCGACCTCAACGCCTCTCGCTCGGCGGCCACGTTGGAACACTGCGCCGAGAGCGTGGGTGGTGTGGCGGTTCGGTTGGGCTTGCGCAGCATCCGTGGCATCGGCAGCGACGTGGCCGAACAGATTGCGGTCGAACAGCCGTACACCTCGTTGGAAGATCTCGTCCGACGTGTGCCATCGCTCGACCTGGCCCAACTGGAAGCCATGGCCACAGCCGGTGCATTCGAGGAGTGCTTCGGTATGGAACGTCGGGCCGCACTGTGGGCGGTGGGCGCCGCTGTGCAGACCGGTCCCGATCGGTTGGAGGGTGTGGTGGTGGGGCAGACCGCGCCCCGACTGCCGGGTATGGACCCCATGGAGACCGCCATTGCCGACCTGTGGGCCACCGGCGTGGCCCCGAACGGGCACCCCACGCAGTTCCTGCGCACCGAACTGGCCGGCAGGGGCGTGGTCACCTCCGCCGGTCTGTGGCACTGCGAGCCGCGCAGCAAGGTGCTGGTGGCCGGCGTGGTCACGCACCGGCAGCGGCCGATGACTGCGCAGGGCACCACGTTCATGAACCTGGAAGACGAGACCGGCCTCATCAACGTGGTGGTGTCGAAGGGTTGCTGGGCTCGCTATCGAAAGGTGGCCAGAGGAGCCGCGGCGTTGCTGGTGCGCGGTCGCCTGGAGCGGGCCGAGGGGGTCATCAACATCGTGGCCGAAGAGCTCACGCCGTTGCCGGTTGCGGCCACTGCCGGCAGCCGCAACTTCCGCTAGAGGTAGCGCTTGGTGGAGGTTGCCAGGTAGGCGCCGACCAGTGCCACTGCGCAACCCAACACCGACAGCACGGCCACGCTCTCGTGACGCACCAGTGCGCCGAGCAACAACGACACCACCGGAATGAGGTACACGCTGGCCGAGGCCCGACTGCTGCCCAGCCGACCGGCGTTGGCGGCCATGGTGACGTAGGCGAGGGCGGTGCCGAGTGAGCCGAGCGCGATCATGGCGAACAGCGCGCTCCAGGTGAAGTGCACCTTGCCGATCTGGGTGAGCCCGATCGGCGCGGTGAGCACGAACGCCACGCCCTGCACCCGCCACATCAGCGCCAGGCTGCCGTACTTCTGCTGCAGCGGCACGGCCACGTTCAGGGCAAACCCGTAGAAGACGAGGGCGATGAAGATCAGGGCAATGCCGCCCCACGAGTTGCTGCCTCCGCCCGCGGGCAGCGCGATCAGCACCACGCCAGCGAAGCCGATAGCCAGGCCCACCAGCGCCTGACGATGGGGAAGGGTGTGGGCAAGGAATGCGGCCACGGTGGTGACGAAGATGGGAGTGGCGCCGTTCAGCATTCCCGTCACCGACGACGACACGTGCTGTTCGGCGAACGGGAACAGCGACAGCGGAATGGCCATCCAGATCACGCCCAGCAGCGCCACCCGTTTGCGATCGACCTTC
>CAIXIJ010000032.1 GCA_903919455.1 uncultured Acidimicrobiaceae bacterium
CCCACCACCTGGCCATCGAAGCTGGCCGGGCGAGGCAGGCGCTCGCGGTGCGGCACCGAACGTTCGCCGGTGGGGTCGAGCAACACCTTGGTCATCGTTCGCTCCTCTCGTTCACTCGCCACGTGACGGGCTGCGAGCCCGTCGAGCCGTTGGCCCATCCACCAATCATTGCCGAGAACAGGCCTGCGCCGCCACCGGCGTGCACGAGGAGGATGCCGTCGGGGCGGAACTTGGGCAGCGTGTGGTCCTTCAAATGCTCGGGCACGCCGTCGGCGATGCCACCGGCGCCCAGCACGAGTTCGCTGCCGGGCATGTGCAGTCGGGCATGCAGTTCGGCGAGCAGTCGATCGCGGTCCCAGCCATCGTCGGCGAACACCCGAGCGTGTTCGGGGCCCACCACGAGCACGGCGTCGAATGCCAACACGAGCTTGGGGTTGTGCAGCGTGCGGAGGCAGGCGGCGAATGCGTTAGCCAGCTCCTCAGCCGTGCGCGCCTTCTGGTCCACGATGCACCGCGGGCCCTCGCCGGCGAACACCGTGACGGTGTTGTCGTCGGTGGTGAACCCGCGGCTGGCGCTGAGCGACGTGAAGGGCGATGAGTCTTCGAGTTCAGCGAAACAGAAGCTGATCTTGCCGGGGTTGCCATGGGTGGCTCGGTCGACCTCACCGGGACGCCCACCACCCACGTTGCGCACCACCAGTTGCACGGCGCGACCGATGGTGAGGTTGGCTCGGTTGCCCTGCCCCAACGCGTTGCCGCCACCGTTCATACCGATGGCCTTCGTGCCGGGTCCGTTGCAGATGATGACGGGCCCGACCGGCATGGTGGTGGCCAGCACGCCGTGAATGTTGAACTCGTCGGTGCAGACGGCTTCTACCGCGGCGATCACCCACGGTAGGTACTCGGGTTTGCAGCCAGCCATCACGGCGTTCACCGCAACCTTCTCCACCGTGACGGGCACCAGATCGGGCGGAACGATGGCGACGATCTCGTGCGGTTCGCGATGTGTGCCCTCCAGCATGCGGAGCACCCGCGCCTCGGTGGGCGGCACCACGGGCAGTCCGTCGGTGAAGCCACGGTCGAACATGGCTTCCATCTCGTCGTCGAGGTCGGCCAGTTCGAGGCGCCGCGACTTCAACACATTGCCGCCGAATGCAGCGGCGAGGCCGTCGGCCAGATCGGGATCGACGCTCATCGAGCCACATCCGGGCCGCATCACGGGAAGGTCGTCGCCCAACGCGGCGATGCCGGTGATGCGCTGCCAGTCGGAGCGCAGCCAGCCCTCGGTGCGCTCCACCTCACGGCCATCGACGACACGAATGAGGGTGGGCACGGTCTCGATGTCGTGGTGCCAACTGAGCGACAGATCGGTGTCGTGATGCGCAGCGACGTTGTGGGGGAATGCCGGGTCGTCCTGGGTGATCACGTGCACCGGGAATGCCGACAGCAGTGGCGCCACCATGCGGCAGGTCTCGCACTCGCGCTTGAGAAACACCACCAGGCCGTCGGGCAGCACCGGTGCATTGTGCTGCGTCATGCCAGGAACTCCAGGATGCGGCCGTTCACCACGTCGGGGCGTTCGAGGTGCAGGAAGTGACCTGCTCCTTCGACGATCTCGACGGTGAGGTTCGGTGGTGCCATCGTGGCGGCGAGCTCGGCCACCTCGGCGCCGATGCAGCCATCGTTACGTCCGTGCAGATACAGCATCGGTTGGGTGGGCACCTGGCCGGTGGCCATCTGCGCGGCGTCGAGAGCCGGGTCTTTCTTGCCCTCGCCGAGGGTGGCGCGGTAGTAGCCCAGTGCTGCCTGCAGGTTGGCCGGGTCGGCCAGTGCAGCCTTCACGTTGGCGGCGTCGACCGCCCCGTCGTAGCCGGGCGACCAGTCGCGCCATAGCAAGTCGATGAAGGCGAGGTCGTTGTTCGGCACCACCAGGTCGGAGAGTGGGTGCTGGAAGAAGAACATGTACCAACTGCGCTTCAGTTGGTCGAGGTTGCCGATGAACGACATGCCGATGGCACCGCCGGGCGGCACGGCCATGCTCACCACCTTGCTCCAGCGATGTGGTTCCAACACGGCAGCGGCGTGGGTGCCCGACGCACCCCAGTCGTGCCCGATGATGACGGCGGCGTCGTCGCCGCCGAGCGCGGCGTGCAGCGCGTTGGCATCTACCCCGAGCACGCCCGACTGGTACAGGCCGTCGGCTGGGACTGCAGTGGGTGCGTAGCCCCGCTGGAACGGGGCCACCGCTCGATAACCGGCAGCAGCGAGTGCGGGCAGCAGATGGCGCCACCCGTGAGCAGAGTCGGGGAAACCGTGAAGGCACAGGGCGAGTGGGCCCTCACCCATGGTGAGTGCGGTGAAGTCGACGCCGTTGGCGTTGACGGTGAGCTGCTCGATGCCTGCCATGGCCGCAACGTAGTCGCGTCATGACAATGGTCACGTAGTGAGCCATTTCCACCCGCGAAACCGACGGCTAGGGTGAGTGGGATAGGGGATCAGAACGGGATGCAGGTCACGTTCCATGGTGTACGTGGCTCTACGCCGTGCCATGGCGAAGACACTCAGCGGTACGGCGGTAACACGTCGTGCGTGGGCATCCGCGTTCCCGGCGAACTGCCGCTGATGTTCGATCTCGGCACCGGTGCCCGCTACTTCGGGGTCGAGCACTCGGGGTCCCAGCCCTTCCGAGGAACATGCCTGTTGAGCCACCTTCACTGGGACCACACGCAGGGACTGCCCTTTTTCTCGCCGATCTTGTCGGCCGGAGCAGAACTCGACATCTACGCGCCGCAGCAGGATGACGGCCGGTCGCTGGAGCAAGTCTTTGAGGAGATGATCTGCCCGCCGATGTTTCCCTTGAGGATTTCCCAGTTTGCTGGCACGGTGCGCTATCACGAACTCGCGGATGACGACATCCAGATCGGTGCGATGACGGTGCGATCGCGGCTGGTGCCACACCTCGGTCCGACGCTGGGCTATCGGCTGGAGTGGAAGGGCCGCAGCGTCGTCTACATCAGTGATCATCAGCAACCCCACGACGGCTCGTTCACCCTCACCGAAGGCGCCCGCGAGTTGGCCCAGGGGGCCGACCTGTTGATCCACGACTCGCAGTACACGATGAGCGAGTTTCCGGCGAAGAACAACTGGGGCCACTGCACCGTCGACTACGCCCTGTGGCTGGCGGGCGAATGCAATGTGCGGACGCTCGCCCTGTTCCATCACGATCCCTCGCGAACCGACGATGCGCTCGACGAGTTGCACCGCGGCGCAGTCGGCGACTCCGAGGGTGAAGGTCCCACGGTGGTGGCGGCGTACGAGGGTCTCACCATCGAGTTGCCCTGAATGGACAGGCTGCAGTGGCAGTGATCGCCGCCGTCGTGGTGGCTGGTGTCTTCCTGCTCGCAGCCGTCACGAAGTTGGCCGGTGCTGCGGAGTGGCAGCGACAGGCGCTTGGTCTCGGTGTGCCGCGAGCGGTGGCTGCCGTGGTGCCGTTCGTGGAGGCGTCGTTGGGTGCGCTGCTGTTGGTGCAGTGGCATCGCGCAGCGGTTGCCTGGTGCGCAGTGGCGGTACTCGTCGCGTTCACGGTGCTCTTGGTGTTGCGGCTGGCGCAAGGGCAACGGCCGCCCTGTGCCTGCTTCGGGTCGCTGAGCGCTCAGCCCATCGGCCCCTGGCACGTAGTGCGCAACCTGGCGTTCATCGCCATCGCCGTGGTGGCAGCGGTTGCGTGAGCCTCAGGCCGGGTCGCTGGTTTCGGCGAGGATGAACGCGAGGGTGCGGGCCTCGTCGCGCCAGGTCTCGTAGCGCCCGCTCGGGCCACCGTGGCCGGCCCCCATCTCGCAACGCATGATGAGCGTGGCGTCGTTGGTGCGCACGGCACGAAGCTTGGCGATCCACTTGGCTGGCTCGTGATAGCTCACCCGCGGGTCGTTGAGACCGGCAGTGATGTAGATGGCCGGGTAGTCCACCGAGCCCGTGTGGTCGTAGGGGGAGTAGCTGAGCATGTAGCTCGCCATGGGCTCGGCGCGCGGGTCGCCCCACTCTTCCCACTCCGTGACGGTGAGCGGGATACTCGGATCGCTCATCGTGGTGACCACGTCGATGAACGGCACTTCGGCCACCGCAGCGCGGAACAGTTCGGGTCGCATCGTGACGCATGCTCCAACCAGCAGGCCGCCGGCGCTACCGCCGCGCAGGCTCACCTTCTGACGGTCGCCCCAGCCGGCAGCCGTGAGGTGCTCCACGCTGGCGACGGTGTCGGTGAAGGTGTTGCGCTTGTGCTCGAGTCGGCCCTGGAGGTACCACTCGCGGCCGAGTTCACCGCCACCTCGCGGGTGCACCAGTGCCCACACGACACCGCGGTCGAGCAGCGAGAACCTGGCCACGCTGAACCACGGGGGAGTGGACGCCTCGTAGCTGCCGTAGCCGTAGACGGCCAGCGGGGCGGTGCCGTCGGCTGCTGTGTCGCGGTGGTGCACGATGTCGACCGGCACCTTGGTGCCGTCCTGCGCCGTGGCCCACAGTCGTTGGGCGCTGTACTGGCTGAGGTCGATCCCCAGCACCGGTGTCTGCTTCACCAGCGTGGCGGCGCCGCTGTGCACGTCGGCGTCGTACACCGAGGCTGGCGTGGTGAGCGACTGCATGTTGTAGCGAACCGTGGTGGCGTTCCACTCGGGGTTGTTGTCGAGTTCCACGTCGTGCGGCTCGTCGGCTACGTGCAACACGTGCTCGCTGCCATCCCGGAACAACACACGCAGTTGCGGCTGCGCATCAAGCCACTCGTGGAGCACCAGATGATCGGCGAATGCCTCGGCCGCCATGATGCGGCGGCCGCGTTGATGGGGCACCAGTTCGGTCCACTCGGCGGGTGCGTCGAGCGGCGCGGTCATCAGGCGGAAATCGGTGGCGTCGAGGTTGGTGAGCACCACCCAGCAGTCGCCCCAGTGCTCGAGCCCGTACTCCAGGTCGGGCGTGCGCTCGCGCACGAGCAGTGGCTCGTTGTCGGGCTGGTCGGCCGGAATGAGGCGCACCTCGCTGCTGATCTTGCTGGCGGTGTCGATGATGATCCACTGCTGGCTGCGGCTGAGGTCGATGTACACGTAGAAGCGTTCGTCGAGTTCCTCGTACACCTTCACGTCGTCGGACTGCGCAGTGCCCAGGCGGTGGCGCCACACGCACGACGGGCGCATCTGCTCGTCGGGGGTGACGTAGAACAGCGTGCGGCCATCGGCGGACCATGCGGTGCCGCCCCACGTGGTGCCTGCCAGTTCGTCGGGCAGGTCCTCGCCGGTTGCCAGATCGCGGAACCGCAGCGTGTACTGCTCGCTGCCGTCGGTGTCGCTGCTCCACGCCAGAAGGTGCTGCTGCGGATCGAGGTCGAACGTGTTCACCGCGAAGTACTCGTGATCGCCTGCTTCGACGTTCTCGTCGAGGACGATGTGTTCGGTGGCGGTTGCAGCACTGCGCCCGCGGCAATGAATGGGGTAGCTCGAGCCTTCCTCGGTGCGGCTCACGTACCACCAGTCGCCGTGGCGTACGGGTGCCCACAGGTCGGTCTCCTGCACTCGCGACTTGATCTCACCGAAGAGTTGCTCAACCAGGCCGCTGTGGGTGGCGAAGTAGGTGTCGCTGTAACGGTTCTCGGCCTCGAGGTAGGCGACGGTGTCGGGGTCGTCGCGGTCGCGCAACCAGGCCCACGGATCGTTGGCGGGCCCGGTGGGCCGCTGCCAGGTGTGAGGAACCTGCTTGGCAATGGGTGCGTGCACGTGCAGCAGGGTAACCGTGATCGAACGGTGGCACGACCGCGCACGTCGCGTGACGCACGGGTAGCGTCGGGGCCATGCGGGTATGGATCGACCAGGATCTGTGCACCGGCGACGGACTGTGCATCGACCACTGTCACGACGTGTTCGTGATGCTGGAGGACGGCATCGCCTATGTGGCCGAGGATGGTCGGTCGATGAACGATCCGGGAGGCTCGGGCAGCCTGGCCACGGTGGATCCGCGCCACCAGCAATCGGTCATCGACGCAGCCTTGGCCTGCCCTGGGGAGTGCATCTTCATCGAGGTTGGCCGGATCGGCGTATGAGCCGTCGGCAGGGGTAGGCACTCCGGCTGGCAATTGTTACTATGTGCGTAGTGCAAATTCCCCCTGCGCCTGATCTCCATGTGAACGGACGTTCCTGATGGCAACCTTCGACCTCGATCTCAGCAAGTACGACCTCGGCTGGAGCGACAGCGACGTCGAGTACGCGTTCAAGCCGCACAAGGGCCTCAACGACGAGACGGTCGACCAGATCAGTTGGTGGAAGGGCGAGCCCGACTGGATGACCAAGCTGCGCCGCCGCAGCCTGAACATCTTCGATCGCAAGCCGATGGCCGAGTGGTTCGCCGTGAACATGCCCGACATCGACTTCCAAGACATCTACTACTACTTGAAGCCTGCCACCGATCAGGTGAGCGAGTGGGACGATCTGCCCGAGCAGATGAAGAAGACCTACGAGAAGCTCGGCATCCCCGAGGCCGAGCGCAAGTACCTTGCCGGCGTCACCGCACAGTACGAGAGCGAAGTGGTCTTCCACCGCAACCGTGAAGACCTCGAGCAGCAGGGCATCTTGTTCTGCGACATGGACACTGCGCTGCGCGAGTACCCCGACCTGGTGAAGCAGTACTTCGGCTCGGTCATCCCGCCCGGCGACAACAAGTTCTCGGCGCTCAACACCGCGGTGTGGTCGGGTGGCTCGTTCATCTACGTGCCGCCGGGTGTCACGTGCGAGATGCCGCTGCAGGCGTACTTCCGCATCAACTCCGAGAACGCCGGCCAGTTCGAGCGCACGCTCATCATCGCCGACGAAGGCAGCCAGGTGCACTACATCGAGGGCTGCTCGGCCCCGGTGTACACCAACGACTCGCTGCACTCGGCAGTGGTGGAAATCGTCGTGAAGCCGTCGGCACGCGTCACCTACACCACCATCCAGAACTGGTCGCCCAACGTCTACAACCTCGTCACCAAGCGTGCGCGGGTAGAGGCCGAGGGCCACATGGAGTGGATCGACGGCAACATTGGCTCGAAGCTCACCATGAAGTACCCGAGCGTGTACCTCATGGGTCCGAAGGCCACCGGCGAGGTGCTCTCGGTGGCGTATGCCGGCCCCGGCCAGCACCAGGATGCTGGCGCCAAGATGGTGCACGCCGCACCGGAGACCACCTCCAAGATCGTCTCGAAGAGCATCAGCAAGGACGGCGGTATCACCACGTACCGCGGCCTCGTGCGCGTGGAGGAAGGCGCCTACGGCTGCAAGAGCCATGTGCAGTGCGATGCGCTCATCCTCGACGAGGAGAGCACCAGCAAGACGTTCCCGTACATGGAGGTGGGCGAGCGCGACGCGCAGATCGGCCACGAGGCCACCGTGTCGAAGATTGCCGACGAGCAGCTCTTCTACCTCATGAGCCGTGGTCTCTCGCAGGAGCAGGCCATGGGCATGGTGGTGAACGGCTTCATCGAGCCCATCACCCGCACGCTCCCGATGGAGTACGCGGTGGAGTGGAGCCGGCTCATCGAGTTGCAGATGGAAGGCAGCGTCGGCTGACGCGCCCTCGACGATAGGTTGGGGAGCACCAAGGCTCTCCACAAGAGTTGCGGTCAGGCCCCGGGTAGCTGTCACTACGCCGGGGCCAACTCGTTTTTCGATGCGGGCCCAACTCTGCAGCCGTGTGGCTGGTGATCGCAGGCCGCGATCTGGGTGCTGCACACTTCCGGGCGGTGAAGCCCTGATCTGCGCATCGCGCGGCAGAATGTGCAGCATGCCGATGCGGATGGAGTGCCGAAACTTCGAGAGCCGCACTTACCCGAATGGCGAGACCGTTCGGAAGTGCAATCTCGACCTGGCGCCGGAGGCCCCGTGGCGGTGCCCGGCGAATTGCTCGAAGTTCGAGCCGCGCTTCGATGCCGGCTGGACCTACGGCACCATGGTGAGCCCGAAGACCCCGGAGGAACCGCCGGGTCTCGACGACGGCACGGCTGCGGCCTTGATGGACGAGGCCGAGGACTTCCTCAACGAGGTTGGGCCGCAGGTGATGGCTGAAGTGGCCGCCGAGCAGGCCCGTCAGACCCAGCCCGGGTGGCGACGGCTGTTCCGCCGCAAGCCACGCTGAGTCGCGAATCCTTGGTCTACGGGCCTGGGGATTAGCACTATCTGCGTAGTAGAATTTCGGCCGTGTCAACCACGCTGCTCGACGCCGCCGGCCATCTGGGATCTGCGCAACTTCCGTCCACCGAGTCCGAGGTGTGGCGGTATAGCCGCATCGCTGAACTCGATCTGGCTGCATTCACACCAACCGTTCCGCACACCACGGTGGTGGGTGCCGAAGGTCTGGTGCCTCGGCCCGAGTTGAGCGCCGAGCTCGTGGCCAGCATGCCCGTGCACGACGTGTTCGACGAGTTGCACGCGCAGTATGCCCACACGGTGGAGGTTCATGTGCCGGCGGGCAAGGTGCTCGTAGAGCCCATCGTGGTGACGCACCACGTGTCGGGCGCCGGCGCAGCAGTGTTCCCGCGTTTGCTCATCCATGCCGGTGCCGACAGCGAGTTCACCGTGGTGGAACGCTTCGAGAGCGACCCTGGCGTGGTGGCGCTCATCGTGCCGCGGCTGGTGCTGCATGCGTCGCAGGCGGCGCGCGTGAGTTACCTCGGCGTGAACCTGTTGGCGAACACCGTGTGGCACCTGGGTCATCAGCAGGCCACCGGCGAGCGCGACTCCACCACACTGCTCGCCACGGTGGCGCTCGGCGGCGATTACGCCCGCGTTCGTACCGATGTCCGCGCGGTGGGGCAGGGCGCAACCACCAAGCAGGTGGCGTTGTACTACGCCGACGGCCATCAGATGCACGACTTCCGCACGCTGCAGGACCACATCGCTCCGAAGACCAACAGCGACCTGTTGTTCAAGGGGGCAGTGCAAGACACCGCGAAGAGCGTCTATACGGGTCTGATTCGCATCGGTGAGGATGCCAAGGGTTCGGCTGCGTACCAGACGAACCGCAACCTCACGCTCAGCGAAGGTGCCTGGGCCGAGAGCGTGCCGAACCTCGACATCCGCACCAACGATGTGAAGTGCAGCCACGCCAGCACGGTGGGCCCCATCGACGACGAGCAGCGCTTCTATCTCGAGAGCCGCGGCATCCCGCCCGAAGTAGCCGAGCGTCTGGTGATCCTCGGTTTCTTCGACGACGTGCTTGCTGCATTGCCGGTGGGTTCGCTGCGCCCTGAACTGCGCGACCGCGTCACCGAGAAGCTTCTGGGGCGTGTGGCATGAGCGCCTTGGATGTCTGCGCGCTGGCCGACCTGGCCCCGAACAGCGCTACCAAGTTCGCCGTTGCGGGCAGGTCGGTGGCAGTAGTGCGCATCGGCGACGACGTGTACGCAATCGGCGACACCTGCAGCCACGCCGACGTGTCGCTCAGCGAGGGCGAAGTGTGGTGCGACGAGAAGGAACTGGAGTGCTGGAAGCACGGCAGCGCCTTCAGCCTCATCACGGGGCAGCCCTCCACCCTGCCTGCCACGCAGGCCGTTCCGGTGTTCGTGGCGTCGGTGGTCGATGGCCGGGTGCACATCGAAATCGAAACCAGCCAGACCAACGACAGCGAGGTCGCACAGTGAGCACGCTCGAGATCAAGGGCCTCGTCGCTTCGGTGGCCGGCAAGCAGATCCTCAACGGCATCGACCTCACGGTTCGATCCGGCGAGGTACACGCAGTGATGGGCCCGAACGGTGCTGGCAAGAGCACGCTGTCGGCCGTGGTGATGGGTAAGCCGGGCTACGAGGTGCATGCGGGGCAGGTGCTGCTCGACGGTGTCGACCTGTTGGGCATGCCCACATGGCAGCGCGCTCAGGCCGGTATGCACCTGGTGATGCAGTACCCCAGTGAAGTGCCGGGCGTCGACCTCACCGAGATGCTCGCCGAGGCCTACTCGGCCCGGGGCCGCAGCACCGATGGCCTGGCCGCCTCCGTGGCCGCCGAAGCCGAACGCATCCATTTCCCTTCGGCTCTGCTCGATCGCTCGCTGAACGTGGACCTGTCGGGTGGCGAGAAGAAGCGCAACGAGACGCTGCAGCTCGCGTTGCTGCAGCCCAAGTTCGCCATCCTCGACGAGCTCGACTCGGGCCTCGACATCGATGCGTTGCGCGACTGCTCCCGCCGTGTTGAAGCTGCCACCCACGATTCGCAGCTCGGCGTGTTGGCCATCACGCACTACAACCGACTGCTCGAGGAACTGCACCCCGACCACGTGCACATCTTGGTGAAGGGTCGCATCGTCGCGTCCGGTGGGCCCGATCTCGCCGATCAACTCGAGCGCGATGGCTACGAGGCGTTCACTGGCGACGAGGTCGCCGATGCTCCCGCATCCTCGGGCTCGTACGACGACCTCTTCGCTCTGTAGTCACACTCGCTGCGGGCTCATGGCCCGGAGGCGGGCGATGCGTTCCTCGGTGGCCGGGTGCGTACTGAACAGACGCGCCATGCTGGCGTTGCGCCCGCCGCGCAACTCGTTCAGCGGATTGTGGATGTAGGCCTGCGCCTGTGCTGGCGCCACTGTCATCGGGCGTTGTATCGCCAACTGCTCGATGCGCTCCAGAGCGTTTGCCAGGCTGTGGCCCGAACCCAACAGTTCCGCCGCACCGCGGTCGGCCTCGAACTCCCGCGACCGACTGACGGCCATCTGAATGAGCGAGGCCGCGATGGGTGCGAGCATCGAGGTGAGCAGCAGCACCAGTGGGTTCGGTCGGTCCTCGTCGTCGCGGCCGCCGCCGAACATGGAGGCGAACATCGCGATCTGAGCGATGTACGAGATGGCGGTTGCCACTGCGGCGGCAACGGAGCCGATGAGGATGTCGCGGTGCTTCACGTGCATCAGTTCGTGTGCCATTACTCCTTCGATCTCGTCGCGAGGCATGCTGGCCAGCAGGCCACGTGTGGCGCACACGACCGCGTGGTTCGGGCCGCGACCGGTGGCAAAGGCGTTGGGCTGTTCGCTAGGTGAGATGGCGACCCGCGGCATCGGCAGCCCGGCCCGCTGCGCAAGCGACTCCACCATGCCGTAGAACTCGGCGGCTTCATGGCGTTCGACCACCTTGGCGCCGGCCGACGCAAGGGCCAGTCGGTCGCTGAACCAGTACGAGCCACCCACCATCACCAAGGCGAGTACCAGACCCACCGTGAGTGCGGTGGTGCTGCCGCCGCCCAGCACGCCGGCGACGGCGATGATGAGCCCGCCGAGCGCTGCGAGCAGCACCGTGGTCTTCATGGTGTTCTTGAACATGGAAGTGGTTCCTTTCGAGGTCAGAGGGGGGAGGTGCGACGGACGATGAACTTGCGGACTTCTTCGGCCCACAGCACGGTGCTGGCCACAGCCACGCAGATCAGCCACTGCACCGCGCTGATGGGCATGGTGTCGAACAGGCGCTGCATCACCCCCACGTGGGTGACGGCCACCTGCAGCAGCACGACAAAGCCCAACGAGATCCAGAGCCAGCGGTTGCGGAACGTGTCGCGGTGGAACACGGTGTGCGTGTCGTGGCGGGAGTTGAGGATGTTGAAGAACTGGAAGAGCACGAACGTGTTGAACGCCATGGTGCCGCCGATGGAAGCAGCGCCAGCCCGCACGGAGTCGCCGGGGGCCCACTCGAGCACGGCCAGCGAACCGAGCGCCATCACGGTGGCCGCCAACACCACGGCGCCCCAACGGCTGCGGGTGAGAATGCGCTCGCTCATTGGTCGGGGCCGATGCTGCATTACATCGTCGGCAGCGGGATCGACGCCCAGGGCCATCGCCGGCGGTCCGTCCATGATGAGGTTCACCCAGAGAATGGCGATGGCCGTGAATGGCTTCCCGCCGGCGATGCCGAGTGCGGCAGTCAGCAGGAACAGCATGGCGAAGCCCAGCGTGGTGCTGAGCTGGAAACGCACGAACTTCACAATGTTGGCGTAGATGGCCCGTCCACGGCCCACGGCCTGCACGATGGTGGCGAAGTTGTCGTCGGTGAGCACCATCGTGGCGGCTTCCTTCGACACTTCAGTGCCGGTGATGCCCATCGCGATGCCCATGTCGGCTTTCTTCAGCGCCGGGGCGTCGTTCACGCCGTCGCCGGTCATCGCCACCACGTTGCGGCGTTGCTGTAAGGCGGCGATGAGCCGCAGCTTGTGCTCGGGCGCCACTCGGGCGAACACGGTGATGTCGTCGATGCGGCGGTCGAGTTCGTCGTCGTCCATGCGGTCGAGGTCGGCCCCGGTGACCGCGTCGCCGCGCAGGCCGAGCTGTGTGCCGATGGCGGCAGCGGTGGAAGCGTGATCGCCGGTGATCATCTTCACCGAGATGCCAGCGGCATGGGCCAGGGCAATGGCGTCGCGTGCCTCGGGTCGAGGCGGATCGACGATGCCGATGAGCGCGAGCAGAGTGAGGTCGTGCACGAGCGTCGCTCCGTCGGCTCCGCTGTCGACGAACTCCGACCAGGTTTCCTGGTCGACTTCGCGATGGGCGACGGCCAGTACTCGCAGGCCCTGTGCGCCGAGCCGCTCGTTGTGGTCACGCAACGTTGGCTCGTGCTCGACCATTGGAACTCGGGCGCCATCGCTGCCGATCACGGTGCTGCACCGTGCGATCAACACGTCGGGCGCACCCTTCACGAGCACTCGCACTCGTCGTTCGCCGATGTCGTTGGTCACCTCGTGCACGGTGGCCATGAACTTCACAGCCGAGTCGAATGGCACGGTGGTGAGCCGCGGGTGTCGGGCCCGAACGGCCTCTACGTCGAGCCCGCCCTTGGTGGCCAACACCACCAATGCGCCTTCGGTGGGGTCGCCCACGAGTTCCACCGTGTTACCTGAGTCGCGAATCTCGGCGTCGTTGCACAACGCCATGGCCAACAGCGCAGTGTCGATGGCGATGCGGTCGTCGTTCTCATCGAGTTCGATGTGGCCAGCGGGGGAGTAGCCAGAGCCCGTCACCTCGTGGGCGTGCAGTTGGCTCACCAGTTCCACCGCCGTCATTTCGTTGAGCGTGAGGGTGCCGGTCTTGTCGCTGCAGATCACGCTGGTGCAGCCGAGCGTCTCCACCGAGGCGAGTCGCTTCACGATGGCGTGCTGGCGGGCCATCGAGGCAACGCCCAGCGCGAGGGTGACGGCGGTGACGGCAGGGAGACCTTCGGGAATGGCGGCTACTGCGAGTGCCACGGCCGTCAGCAACAGATCGCCGATCGGTTCGCCGCGCACGAGGCCGATGACGAACACGGCGGCCACGATGACGCCGGCCAGGATGGCCAAGCTGTGCGCCAGCCCGTCGAGCTGCCGCTGTAGCGGAGTGCGTTCGGAGGTGGTGTTACGCAACAGGCCGGCGATGCGGCCGATCTCGGTGTGCATGCCAGTGGCGGTGACCACCAGTTCGGCCTGGCCGCGGGTGACCGTGGTGTTCATGTGAGCCATGCCCACTCGGTCGCCGATGCCAACCTCGCCCTCCACGGCGGCAGCGCTCTTGCATGCCGGCGTGCTCTCACCGGTGAGCGCGGCTTCGTCGATCTCCAGGTGGGTGGACGACAGGATGCGGGCGTCGGCGGGAATCCGATCGCCCGCTTCCACCAGCACGATGTCGCCCGGCACCACCTGTGCGGTGTCGACGTTGTGCAACTGGCCGCCGCGGCGGACTCGTGTGTGGGCGACGAGCATGCCGCGCAGCGCCTCCAGCGACTGCTCCGCACGGTTCTCCTGTACGAACCCGATGACCGCGTTCAGCAGCACCACGGTGAGCACGACGAGCGGCGTTTTCACCTCGCCGGATACGAAGAAGGCCACCGCAGCGGCGCCCAGCAGGATGAGGATCAGCAGATCCTGGAACTGCGCGACGAACCGCCGCCAGCCCGGCACGCGGGGTGCTGCAGCGAGTTCGTTCGGGCCATGTTCAGCCAACCGGGCAGCGTGCTCGTGTACCTGCAGGCCGGCCGTCGGGTCGACATCGAGCGCAGCAGCGACATCGGCGGCCTCGAGGCGGTGGGGTGAAGTGGCAGTAGGCAA
>CAIXIJ010000033.1 GCA_903919455.1 uncultured Acidimicrobiaceae bacterium
CGACCCGCGGGGTCGCACCCCCGAGATCCCCGGGCTCGAGTTCGCCGGCACGGTGGCGGCGGTGGGCGAGCGGGCATCGATGTGGCGGGTGGGTGATCGCGTGATGGGCATCGAGGCCGGCGGCGCCTACGCCGAGCAGATCGCCACTCACGAACGGCAATTGCTGGCCGTGCCCGAAGGGATCGATCTCGTCGATGCCGCAGCCATCCCCGAAGTGTTCCTCACGGCGTGGGACGCGCTTGTGTTGCAGGGCGGGCTCTCGAGTGGTCGGTGGGCACTGGTGCACGCTGGGGCGAGCGGCGTTGGTACCGCGGCCATCCAGATCGCGAAGGCCATTGGGGCGCGTATCGCCGTGACGTGCTCATCCGGCAAGGCCCAAGTGTGCCGCGACCTCGGTGCCGATCTGGTGCTTGAACGCTCACCGCACGATTGGCTGGCCGACGCGATGGCTGCGGTGCCCGGCGGGTTCGACGTGGTGCTCGATGTCATCGGTGGGGAAGAGATCGACCGCAACCTCCAGGCCGTGGCACTGCGCGGCACCATCGTCCAGGTCGGCCTGATGGGTGGTGGTCGCACCCCGGTGAACGTGGGACTGCTCCTGGCCAAGCGCGCCCACTGGGTGGGCACCACGCTGCGTACTCGGCCCATCGAGGAGAAGGTCGGCGTCACCCGCCGTTTCGCAGCCGAGATGCTGCCGCTCTTCGACACCGGTGCGTTGCGGCCGGTGATCGACAGCACCTACCCGATCGATCAGATCGCCGCCGCGCACCAGCACATGGAAGCCAACGCCAACGCCGGCAAGATCGTGATCACACTACGGTGACGCCGATGGTGTGGTGCCCGGTGGCGCCGTCGGGTGCCACCGGAGCGCGCTCGGCGGTTTGGGTGTAGCCGCTCTTGTCGGTGGCGCGTACTTCGATGCTGTGCTTACCGGCGGGTGCTTGCCAGTCCAGTACCCATTGACGCCACGCGTCGTCGGTCACGTCGGTGCCGAGGCGGGCCTCTTGCCACGATCCACCATCGATGCGCACCTCCACCTTCGCGATTCCAGTGTGCTGGGCGAAGGCGATACCGGCGATCTTCTGTGCGCCGGCGGGGATGCTGCTTCCTCCACGAGGCACATCGATACGTGACTGGGTCTTCACCGGGCCCAGTCGTGACCAGCCGCGGGGAATCCAATAGCCCTCTCGGTCCCAGGTGGTGAGTTCGATACTGCTCAGCCACTTGGTGGCGCTCACGTAGCCGTAGAGACCGGGCACCACCAGCCGAGCGGGCCAGCCATGCTCCAGCGGCAGCGTGGCGCCGTTCATGCCGAACGCAATCATCGCGTCGCGGCCGTCCTGCGCGAGTTCTACGGGGAACCCGCACGTCCAGCCGTCGAGGCTGGTGCTGAACACCTGCTGTGCGCCGGGCTGCACGCCCGCCTGTGCCAGCAGGTCGGCCAGCAGTACGCCGCGCCAGACCGCATTGCCGACGTATTCATCGCCCACTTCGTTGGACACGCAGCACAGCGTGACGGTGCGTTCCACCTGAGGCAACGCCTGTAACTGGTCGTAGGTGAACGTCAGCGGAGTATCCACCATGCCCTTGATCTGCACAGCCCACGAATTGCGATTGGCTCGCGGGAACGAGAGCACCGTGTCGATTCGGTAGAACTCGCCGTTCGGGGTGACGAACGGAGTGACAGGGCTCTGGGTGGCGCCGGCAGGGATGCTCGGTGATGGGCCGTCGGCAAGCGGCGGCAGGGTGTCGAGGGTGGTGGCGCGCAGATCGTCGACCCTCTTGCCGTCCACCACTTTCGAGACGGCGATCGCGCTGGTGGCGGCAACGGCGGTGGCGCCGCCGGTAACGAGAAACCGTCGTCGGTCCCAACCGAGCGGCGCCTTCGATGGCCCGGGCACCTCGATCGGTGTGGGCCGCAGCAACCGCCGGAGCACGAAGGCACCCACCACAGCCCCGAGGATGCTCGGCACGCTGAAACCGATGACACCCACCACACCGAACCCGACATCGCCGACCCGCGGTCGCGTCGTTGCAGCGCGGCCGATGAGTGCAGCAGCGATGGCCAGCAACACGACGATGCCCACCCGAAGGGCGGCCTTGTCGTTCGTGCCGAACGTCTGCACGGCGAACCGTTCGAGCCAGTGTGGGGTTCGATCAATCACCCGACCGCCGACCGCATCGATCGGTGATGCCACATTGGTGATGGCGGCCGCCAGCATGGCGATGCCGATGGCCAGTGCGCCGCTCAGCAGACCGGCGAGGGCTCCGATGCGAGCAGAGGGTTTCAGCGGTCGCCCAGCGCCAGGTAGTTGCGGGGCTCGGGGCCCGTGTACCACTGCCGCGGTCGGCTGATCTTCTGGTCCTTGTCGCCCAGCAGTTCCTGCCAGTGGGCCAACCAGCCAACGGTGCGAGGGATGGCGAACAACACGGTGAACATGGCAACGGGGAAGCCGAGCGCCTGATAGATGAGGCCCGAATAGAAGTCGACGTTCGGGTATAGCTTGCGCTCAACGAAGTACGGATCGCTGAGAGCGGTCTCTTCCAGTTTGAGGGCGATGTCGAGCAAGGGGTTCTTGCCCGTCACCTCGAACACGTCGTACGCCGTCTTCTTGATGATCGTGGCCCGCGGGTCGAAGTTCTTGTACACACGGTGGCCGAAGCCCATCAGGCGGCTGCCGCTGCCACTCTTCACCTCTTCGATGAAGGCAGGCACATTCTCGATGCTGCCGATGTCGGCGAGCATGCGCACCACGGCCTCGTTGGCGCCGCCGTGCAGTGGGCCATACAGGGCTGACGCCGCAGCAGCGGCGGAGGTGTAGGGATCGGCGTGGCTGGACCCGACGACGCGCATCGCGGTGGTGCCGCAGTTTTGCTCGTGGTCAGCGTGCAGGATGAACAGCACGTCCATGGCCCGCTCGAGGCGCGGGTCGATCTCGTAGTCGCCGACCTTCCACATCATGTTGAGGAAGTTGGCCGGGAACGACAGATTGTTGTCGGGGTACACGAAGGGCTGGCCGACGGAGAAGCGATAACACATGGCGGCGAGCGTGGGGCTCTTGGCGATCAGCCGAAGGATCTGCTTGTCGCGGCTCTCCTTGGAGGTGATGTCCTTGGCGTCGTCGTAGAAGGTGCCGAGGGCAGCGATGGAGCTGACGAGCATGCCCATCGGGTGCGCGTCGTAGTGGAAACCGTCGACGAAACGCTTGCGCATGTTCTCGTGGATGAACGTGTGATGGGTGACGTCGTGCTTCCACTTCACCAACTGCTCAGCTGTGGGCAATTCGCCGTTCAGCAGCAGGTAGGCGACCTCGAGGTAGGTGCTCTTCTCTGCCAGTTGTTCGATGGGGTAGCCGCGGTAGCGCAGGATGCCAGCATCGCCATCGAGATACGTGATCGAGCTCTTGCACGCCGCGGTCTGCATGTACGCCGGGTCGTAGATGAAGAGTGCCGGGTCGAGCTCTCTCACCGCTGCTGCGGGAAAGACGCCTCCCTGGATGGGGACCGTGATGGTCTTCCCAGTGCGATCGTCAGTGATGGTGATGGTGTCGGGCATGTTGTTCCCTTCGACGACACAAGCTCAGCGGGGATGTTGTCCCCAGATCCGAGACTAGCGGTGCTGGTGGAACCGTCACTCAACTGGGGGAGCAATCTCCGGCGGCTACAGCGGCGAGTTGTCGTGCGCTCGCGGCTGAAGGCGTTCGCGCTTGTCGAGCAGCGCAATCAGTGCTTCGCCGATCACATGCCGGGTGTCGGCGGGTTCCACCACAGCGTCCACATAGCCGCGCTCGGCAGCGATGTAGGGATTCAGTAGCCGTTCGGCGTAATCGGTTTCGAACGATGCTCGTTCCTCCGGTGTGGCCCGCCGCTGAAGGATGGCCGCGGCCTGCCCGGCGCCCATCACGGCGAGTTCGGCCCACGGCCAGGCAATGCAGAGATCGTTGCCCATCTTCTTCGAGTCCATCACGATGTACGCGCCGCCGTAGCTCTTGCGCAGGATCACGCAGATGCGCGGCACCGAAGCCCGCCCGTAGGCGAACACCAATTGGGCGCCGTGGCGGATCATGCCTCGCCACTCGAGGTCCTTGCCGGGGTAGAAGCCGGGGGTATCCACGAGCGTGACGATGGGGATGTTGAACGCGTCGCAGCAGGCGACGAACCGGGCCGCCTTCTGTGACGCCGGAATGTCGAGGGTGCCGGCAAGGGCGAGAGGTTGGTTGGCAACTACACCCACGGGCATGCCGCCGATGGTGGTGAGCGCGGTGACGACATTGGCCGCCCAGCGGGCTCGCAACTCGAACAGTTCACCGTCGTCGGCGAGGGCCCGGATGACGGCACGCACGTCGTAGCTGCCGGTGGAGGACGGCGGGATCAGGTCGCCAGCCTCGGGCGTCAGCCGGGCAATCGGGTCGTCGGTGGGCCACGTCGGGGGCTCCTCGTCGTTGTTCGACGGGAAGTAGGCCAGCAGTTGGGCAGCCAGGTCGACGGCGCTGGGAAGATCGGGGGCCACGAGGCTGGTTGCGCCCGTGTAGCGGGCGTGGCTGGCGGCACCGCCGAGTTCGTCGTTGTCGATCTGCACGCCCGTGAATTCGGCGATCATGGTGGGTCCGCTGACGAATGCGTAGGCGGCCTCCGTCATCACCACATGGTCGGCAAGACCCAGCAGAAGAGCGGGTCCGGACACGGCCGGCCCATCCACGATGAACACCGTGGGCACCACTCCTGAACAGTCGGCGATGGCCTTGGCTGCTCGCCCCCAACCGTGCAGGGCGGAGAAACCCTCCACGATGTCGGCACCACTCGAGCGCATGACGCATACCAGCGGCATCAGCGCGTCGAGCGCAGTGACGGCCGCATGCTCCAGCATCGAGGACGAATCGCTCGACAGCGCACCTTTGCGGTCGCTGGCGTCCACCTCGACCCACACGACATCGCGGCCATCGAACTCGCGCACGTCGGCGCGGATGGAACCCGGCACCCGATTGCGGAGAACGACGTTCGGCATCGAGGAGAGACTAGACAGATCGGCCGAGAGGGAATGCTTCGGCCCCCACGTACACACCTGGCTGCTTTGCGCCCTGCGAGGCGACCACCTCGCGCAACACGCTCTGTACCGCCCTCGTGGGCGGCCCAGGAGTGGGTCGGCGACGCTGCACCCATCCCACGACTCGGCGAGGCAGTTCGGGCACAGCGATGCGCTTGAAGTCGCCGCGCAGCCAGCGCGGCACCGACGTGGCGGGCACGATGGCGGCGCCGTAGCCCTCAAACGCCAGGGAGGTGAGCAGTCGGACGCCGTCGATCTCCACCTGCGGAACGAGTTCGGCACCCACGTTGTTCGCCGCTCGGTCGATCACCCGGCGCAGCGCGGTGCCGAGAGGCGGCAGCATGAGGGGCTCGTGCGACAGTTCGGCCAGCGGCAACGAGTCGTAGCGGGCTAGGTGGTGCTTGGTGTGCACCAGGAGCATCAGGTCTTCGGCGAACAGTGGCTCGACGCTGAGTTCGGGGTCGTCGACGGGTAGGTGGACAATGGCGGCGTCCACCTGCTGGCCGACCAGACGGGGGATCAGGTTGGTGGTGTTGCCCTCGTGCACGGTCACGTGCACACCGGGATGCTGGCGGCCGAGATGGGTGAGCAGGGTGGGCAGTAGCCAGCGGGCCGTGGTGCCGAGAACGCCGAGGCGAGTGTCGCCACGCACTTCGTCGCCTCGGGACGCCATTTCGGCAGTGATGTCGTCGAGCTCGTGGAGCACCCGGCGGGCTTTCTCGACCACCACGACACCATCGTCGGTGAGGCCACCACGCTGGCGATCCACCAGGACCACGCCGAGTTCCTTCTCCAGACGAGCGATGTGGCTGCTCACATTCGACTGCACGGTGTAGAGCGCTCTGGCGGCCGCCGAGAACGAACCGTGATCGGCGATTGCGACCAGGGTGGTGAGCTGCCGGAGATCCATCGCTGAAAACGATAGCAAGTATCTTCCAATACAGCTTGAAAGATATGTAATTCACGTGCATACTTTCACTTGTTGATCGAAGCGGATCGTCCCCCAATGATCCGCTCGACAAGAACCCAACAATGTGGTTCCCCCAACCACGGGTTCCAGGTTGAGAGACCCCGCTTCCCCCAAGCGGGGTCTTTCCCATTTTCGCCTAAGCTGTCCTGATGGCCACGCCCCAGGGTGCAGCGTTCTTCGACCTCGATCGCACATTGCTCGCAGGTGCCTCGGGCGAGGTGTTCTCCAAGGCCATGCGCGACGCGGGCCTGATGAGCCGTTCCATCCCCGGTGAACGCCTGCTCTACAAGGTGTTCAACACGATCGGCGAAACCCTGCCCGGCATGGCGCTGGCACGACAGGCCGCCACGTTGGCCAAGGGGCGGTCTCGATCTGTGGTGCAGGCGGCCGCCGATGGTGCCGCTGCAGCCCTCGCCGCCATGGTGCAGCCGATGGCGGCGCCCCTGTTCGCCGAGCACCGGGCGGCCGGACGACCCATCGTGATGGCCACCACCACGCCCTACGACCTGGTGAAGCCACTGGCCGACCTGCTGGGCCTCGACGATGTCGTGGCCACCCGCTACGGCGTGAATGCCGACGGCACCTACGACGGCACGATCGCCGGGAACTTCGTCTGGAGCACCGGCAAGCTCGCTGCGGTCGCCGAATGGGCGCGCCAGCACGGCATCGACCTCGCGGAGAGCTTCGCCTACAGCGACAGCGTGTACGACACACCACTGCTGGGCGCTGTCGGCAACCCGTTCGTGGTGAATCCCGACCCAAGGATGGCGTTGATGGCCGCCGCTCGCCGTTGGCCCACGCTCGACCTGTCGGGTTCCACGCTGGCCAAGATCCCCGTCGTGAACCTGGAGATCCAGCGTCTCGCCCTCAGCTTCACCCATCCGCTGCTGTTCCCGTACGTGAAGATGCACATCTCTGGCACCGAGCGCATTCCGCTCAAGGGGCCGGCCATCATCGTCGGCAACCATCGCAGCTACTTCGACCCGGTGGCCATCGCCATGACCATCGCCCGCACCGACCGCACCGTTCGGTTCCTCGGCAAGAAGGAAGTGTTCGATGCGCCGGTGGTGGGCCAGATCGCCACGGCGATGGGCGGCATCCGCGTCGAACGCGGTACCGGTAGCGATGCGCCCTTGCAGGCGGCTGCAGATGCGCTCGCCGCGGGCGACCTCGTGGCGCTCATGCCCCAGGGCACCATCCCGCGCGGGCGTGCCTTCTACGAGCCCAAGCTGAAGGGGCGTTGGGGCGCGGCGAAGCTCGCTGCGATGTCCGGCGTACCGGTGATTCCGGTCGGTATATGGGGAACGGAGAAGGTGTGGCCGCGCTCGGGTCGGGTGCCGAACGTGCTGAACTTGGCAAACCCGCCCGATGTCACGGTCACCGTGGGCGAGCCGGTGGCGCTGAAGCACAAGAGCCCCGACGCCGACACCAAGGCCATCATGAACGCCATCATGGCCCTGCTGCCACCCGAGAGTCGTGAGTGGCACGAGCCCACGGCCGAGGAGATCGCGCTAGCAATGCCGTCAGGGGCCAAGGGTGATGGGTCGAACGAGTCGGCCCGCCGCCCCGGTACCGACTAGGTAGCTGCTCGGTCTCAGCCCGGTCTGAACCTGGTCTCAACCTGGTACCAGCCCGGTCAGGCCGCCTTGGGTGGCCGCGGTACGAACGCGCTGGTGCGAGCCACGTACTCGGCGTAGCCCTCCTTGCGCTTGCTGAGGCTCTTCTCCAGCAGCACCACGCCGCTCACCCGCCGCAGCAGGATGGTCATCACCAGTGCGCCGAGCAGACCCCACTTGCCCACCGTGGTCTCGGCGGCCACCAGGGCGATACCCCACCACACGCATGCGTCACCGAAGTAGTTCGGGTGGCGGGTGAACTTCCACAGGCCGCGGTTCATTACCTTGCCGGCATTTGACGCGTCAGCCTTGAAGCGGGCCAGTTGGGCATCGCCCACCCATTCGAAGAAGATGCCGAGCAGCCACACGGCCACGCCCACGTAGGCGAGCCAGCCGAGTTCGGGCGCGTTCCTGGTCTGTCCCAGTTGTACGCCGAGCGACACGATGAACATCAGTACGCCCTGCAGGCCGAACACCGTGACCAGGCTCACCAGGGGGAAACGCGCTCCCCAGTGCTTTCGCATAGCCCGGTAGCGGTAATCCTCGCCGTTGCCGTGGTTGCGCCACAGCAGGTAGCCAGCCAGACGCAACCCCCAGATGGTGGTGAGCGCCACCAGCAAGTTCTGGCGTGCGGGTAGGCCGGTGTCGACGCGCAGGCGCACAGCCCACGCCACCAGCACGAAGCCGAGGCCCCACACGATGTCGACGATGGAGGCGTTCTTCATCGCCAGGCTGATGAGCCAGGTGGTCACCATCAGCACAGCAATGGTGATGGCAGCGGTAGCGAGTGCGGTCATGGTGTTCCTTCGTGAGCAGAGTCGGACAGGAGTGCGTGTACGGCGCGGTCGGAGACCATCCATTGATCGTCGAGCCAGCGCGTGAATACGTCGCCAGACGGTACGTCGTCGCGGCGGATGCGGCGCGCATGGAACTGCACTGGGCGAGGTGGCCGCGCGAGGTGGCGCAGGATGCCACCGAAGGTGTCGAGGCCATCGAACCCGACATGCCAGGCCACCACCACGTCGGCGCGCGGGCAGCCCTCCACCAGTGCGGCCGAACCGGCGGGGCGCGGCGGCAACAAGTGCTGCAATCCCGCCAGACGCTCGCCACGTTCGGGGTCGCGGGCGTGGATCTTCTCCATCGCCGACGCACGCTTCTTCGGTGCGGCCCTGGTGCCCTCAGGAAAGATGATGGCGATCTCGTCGTCGCGTAGCCCGGCCGAGAGCGCCGTCAGCTGCGCCAACTCCACCGATGAGTCGGCGGCACCCCGATCGAGGAAATGGTTGGGGAGGCGGTTGCCCACGATGTCGAGGCACGGGTCGAACAACAGCTCTCGCTTCAACACGTATCGGGGGTTCAGTCCGGCGTGCGACGTGACCACATAGGCACTCACCAACGAGTCGGCCAGGCTGGCGTGGCGGCAGAGCATGACTGCCGGGCCGGGGGAGAGGCAGTCGGCTTCGGCGGTGTCGATGCGCACGCCCGTGGTCACGCGCAGTGCACCCATCAATCGGGCGGCCCACCAGCGTTGTAGTGCGAAGTGCGCGGGTTCGTCGCCAGAGCGGCGGGTGCACCAGAGCCACGTGGCCGCCAGCACGCCAGCGGTTTCGAGCCACGCCCAACACAGACCGAACGCAAGCAGTCGCGCCGTCGGAAGTCGGAAACGGCCACGCACCGCATCGACCAGTGCAGCCAGCGGCAGCCACAGCGGCAGCAGCATGACTAGGAGGACTGCCGCGGCGACGAGCGCAGGAATGCTCTTCAGGCGCCGAGTGAAGGTGGCACTCATCGGATGCACCCTAGAACGGCTCGTCCGCCCTGCGCGTCGCTGTGGCGAAAATCAGGCGTTGAACTCGGCCACCAACGGTGCATAACGATCCATTGCTTCGAATGCTGCGTCGCGGTCCATTGCCGGAAGACCCAGTGCAACAAAGGACGTTCCGATGTCGCGAAGGTGAGCCAGATGAGCGGCGTCGGGCTTGGCTCCGAACACGCCGAGACCCAGGGTGGACGGATCGCGGCCTGCTGCACTGGCGGCCTGCTGCAATTCGGCCCACTTGCCATCCACCTCGAAGCGACCTTCGATGGGCATCCAGTAGTCGCCGTACTCGATGATGTGGCGGAAGTGCAGGGGGGTGGGCGAGGCGCCGATCACGATCGGCGGGTGCGGCGTCTGCAGCGGCTTGGGCCAGCTCCAGCTCTTCTCGAAGTTCACGTACTCGCCGTGGAACTCGGCTTCGTCCTTGGTCCAGAGCTCCTTCATGGCCAGCACCTTCTCGCGCACCACCTTGCGGCGGCGACCGATGTCGGTGCCATGGCTTTCCATCTCCTCGTGGTTCCAGCCGTAGCCGACGCCAAACAGGAAACGTCCGCCCGAGATGACGTCGAGCGATGCCACTTCCTTGGCGAGCCAAATGGGATCGCGCTGGGCCACCAGCGTGATGCCAGTGCCGAGCTTGATGGTGGACGTCGCGCCGGCGATGGCGGCCAGGGCGACGAACTGATCGTGCGTGTGCCAGTACTCCTCGGGCAGCGGCGGGGCACCTTCGCGACCACCCCACGGTGTGCGACGGCTCACCGGAATGTGCGAATGCTCGGGGAACCACAGGCTGTCGAAGCCACGGGCCTCAGCCTCCTTGCCGAGTTCGATGGGCTGGATGCCCTTGTCCGTGGGGAAGATCAGCAGTCCGACGCGCATGGGCGAAGACTAGAACCCTCAGTCGCCGGTTGCGCCGTCGATCCGCTCGCGGATCAGGTCGGCGTGGCCGGCGTGCCGTGCGTATTCCTCGATCATGTGCACCAGTATCCAGCGCAGGTTCGGGCGCCAATCGGCACTGAGGCCGCGATCGAGGTCGCTGATCGCGGCCAGATCGTCGAGGTCGTGCTCGGCAGCGATGGCACGCGAGGTGGCGATTTCTCGATCGTAGAGATCGAGGCACTCCGCCAACGTCACGGTGTCGGGCACGTGGAAATCGGCATCCGGGTCGTCGCCGCCCCAGAACAGTCGATCCTCGGCATCGCCCCGCAGGTACATCTGGAACCAGTGACGTTCCACTTCGGCCATGTGCCGCAGGAGCCCGGCGATGCTCATAGTGCTCGGTTCCACCGTCGCGGTGCGGGCCTGCTGATCGGTGAGGCCGTCGGCCTTCCAGCGCAGCGTGGCGCGGAAGTAGCCGAGGAACGTGTCGAGCGCGGTGCGCTCGTCGGGTTGCGGCGGTGGCTCCCGACGTTCGGTCATGGAGCGAGCGGGGGGCCGTCGAAGCGGTCGACCGTGGCAAACGTCTCCACAGGATTGCGCCGGAGTTTGGTGTTCTGATGGGTGGGCACACCGAGGAAGATGGTGGCGGCGAGCGCGTGCCCGTCGGGTAGCCCCAGCACCGGTGCCGCCCCTTGCTCGGCCCTCGACAGGAACGTGGTGAGCACGCCGCCCAAACCGCGTGCCTTTGCAGCGAGAAGGATGCTCCAGCAGAACGGGTAGATGCTGGCGCCGCCCACGATGGCGGGGCGTTGATCCTGGTTCCCGTCCATGATGGCGATCCTGCGGAGATCGGCAGCGATGGCGAGCACCACCGGCACCGTTTCGATCTGGTCGATCAGCGCATTCGGGACCGCGATGGGTGCATCGCCGGTGGACTTGCCGAATGCGAAGGCGCGCTTACCGGCTTGCTGAGCACCCATGTACTCCTGCCACACCGGGCGCATGTGATCTGCCATCTGCCGACGAACGGCGGCGTCCTTCACCACGGCGACGCGCCATGGCTGTTGGTTGCCGCCACTGGGGGCGAAACGAGCATCGTCGAGGAGGGCGGCGACGACGGCATCGCTCACCGGTTCGGGGGTGAACCCCCGAACCGAACCGTTGGTGCGCAACGCCGTCGTGATGTCGATCATGACGTGCCTTCCGCGACCGCGCTCACTTGGCGCCTTCGGCGACCGCGCTCACTTGGCGCCTTCGGCGACCGCGCTCACTTGGCGCCTTCGGCGACCTTGCGACGCACCACGTTCAGCGCCGAGCCAGCCTTGAACCACTCCACCTGCTCATCGCTGAAGGTGTGCTTGCCCTCGAAATCGATGGTGGTGCCATCGGGCTTCACGATCTGGCAGCGCACGTTCTTGCCCGGCACCGGGGGAAGGTCGAGCACGTTGATGCGGTCGTCTTCGCCGATCTGCTCGTACGTGTCGGGGTCGGCGAACGTGAGCGGCACGAGGCCCTGCTTCTTCAGGTTGGTCTCGTGGATGCGGGCGAAGCTGCGGGTGATGATCACCACGCCACCGCGGAAGCGGGGCTCCATGGCGGCATGTTCGCGGCTGGAGCCTTCGCCATAGTTCCGGTCGCCGATGGCCACCCAGCGCACGCCAGCCTCGCTGTACTGCTTCGCCAGGTTGGGGTAGCTGTCGGTGCTGCCGTCGAGCGCGCTCTTGCCCTCGCCGACGGCGTCGTTGAACGCGTTCACTGCGCCGATGAACAGGTTGCCGGAGATGTTCTCCAGATGGCCGCGGTACGTGAGCCACTTGCCGGCCGCCGAGATGTGGTCGGTGGTGCACTTGCCCTTGGCCTTCATCAACACGGGCAGGCCGAGATAGTCGTTGCCGTCCCACGCCGGGAACGGTGCCAGCAACTGCAGTCGGTCGCTGGTGGGCGACACTTCCACGCTCACCCCACTGCCATCCGCAGGCGGGGCGGTAAACGTGTTGGCGCCCGGGTCGTAGCCCTTGGCCGGCAGCACTTCACCCACCGGAGCCTCAAGCGTGACCTCGCTGCCATCGGGCGCCGTGATGGTGTCGGTGGTGGGATCGAAATCCAACCGACCGCTGAGGGCCAGCGCCACCACCGTGTCGGGTGACGTGACGAAGCTCAACGTGTTGGCCGAGCCGTCATTGCGCTTGGGGAAGTTGCGGTTGAACGAGTTGACGATCGTGTTCGGCACACCGTTGGCACTGGCCGGGCGATCCCACTGGCCGATGCACGGGCCGCAGGCGTTGGCCAGCACGGTGGCGCCGATGGCTTCGAGGTCGGCGATCAGGCCATCGCGCTCGATGGTGGCGCGGGTCTGTTCCGAGCCCGGCGTGACCAGCAGTTCGGTCTTCACCTTCAGGCCGCGAGCAGCAGCCTGGCGAGCAATGCTGGCGGCGCGAGTGATGTCTTCGTAGGAGCTGTTGGTGCAGCTGCCGATGAGCGCCGAACTGATCTCGAGCGGCCAGCTGTTGGCGGCAGCCTCGGCCCCCACCTGAGCGCCGACGCGGTTGGCGCGGTCGGGGGAGTGCGGGCCGTTGATGAGCGGCTTCAGCGTGTCGAGGTCGATCTCCACGAGCTGGTCGTACTCTGCGCCGTCGTCGGGTCGCAGGTCGGCCGCAACCTTGTCGGCCGCGTCGGCAATGGCTTCACGGCCCGTGGCCTTCAGATACTGAGCCATGTTGTGGTCGTAGCCGAACACGCTGCAGGTGGCGCCGATCTCGGCACCCATGTTGCAGATGGTGGCCTTGCCGGTGGCCGAGATGCTGTCGGCGCCCGGACCGAAGTACTCCACGATGGCGCCGGTGCCGCCCTCCACGGTGAGCACGCGGGCCACCTCGAGGATGACGTCCTTGGGGGAACTCCAGCCCGAGAGCGAGCCGGTGAGTTTCACGCCGATCACCTTCGGCCAGCGCACATTGAACGGGAAGCCGGTCATCACGTCGACGGCGTCGGCGCCGCCCACGCCGATGGCCACCATGCCCATGCCGCCAGCGTTCGGGGTGTGGCTGTCGGTGCCGATCATCATGCCGCCGGGGAAGGCGTAGTTCTCCAGCACGACCTGGTGAATGATGCCGCTGCCGGGACCCCAGAAACCGATTCCGTACTTGGCGCTCACCGAGCGGAGGAAGTCGTACACCTCGCGGTTGGTGTCGATGGCAACGCCAAGGTCGATCTTGGCGCCGACCTTGGCGGAAATGAGGTGGTCGCAGTGCACGGTGCTGGGCACGGCGGTGGTGGGCAATCCGGCGGTCATGAACTGCAGCAGCGCCATCTGCGCCGTGGCGTCCTGCATGGCCACGCGATCGGGGTGGAAGTCGTTGTACGTGCCGCCGCGCTCGATGGCCTCGTCGGGGTTGCCGAGGTGGTTGAGCAGAATCTTCTCCGTCAACGTGAGGGGACGGCCGAACCGTTCGCGACCCTGCGCCACCCGGTCGGGCAGCGTCGCGTACACGCCTTCTACGAGTTCGATCGGTGTTCCTGCGGTGACGGTCATCTGCGTTCCCCTTGCATTCGTGATGTAGACAAGCATAATACAAGTTCAGCCGGAGGGGAAAATGCGCACGATTCGTTACCAGGAGATCGCCGACACCCTCCGCGAACGTGTCGCTGTCGAGACCCCCGGCCACGTGCTCCCGAGCGAAAGCGAACTCTCCACCGAATTCGGTGTGAGCCGAGTCACGGTGCGCAAGGCACTCGAAACACTTCGCGAACAAGGCCTGTTGGATTCGCGACAGGGCTTCGGATGGTTCGTGGCCACGGCCCCACTCCAACAGCGTCTTGGCAGCCTCGACACCATCGAGTCGCAGCTGTCCGAACGCGGCGTACACCCGAAGCGCCAGATCCTGGAGTTCGCGTTCGTGGCTGCGCCGGCCCACGTGCGCGCTCGCCTCGGGTGCGAGCAGGTGCTGCGCGTGAAACGCTTGAACCTTGCCGACGGTGCACCGTTCGCCGTGGTCACGGTGTGGTGCCCGGCCGAGCGGGGCCAGCACCTCAGTCGGCGAGATGTGGAACGACGCCCGTTCTATGAATTGCTCGGCGTGCAGTTGCGTGGTGCCGTACAGACCATCGGCGCCGCGGCCGCGTCGGACGGCGACGCCGAGTTGCTGCAGGTTCCGCAGGGCAGTCCGGTATTGCGCTGCGAACGACTTACCACCACTGTGGCTGGGGAACCCATCCTGCTCAGCGAGTTCATCTTCCCCGCCCACCGCACCGAGTTCACGGTGGAGTTGCCGCACGCCGAGCCCAGCATC
>CAIXIJ010000034.1 GCA_903919455.1 uncultured Acidimicrobiaceae bacterium
GGCAGTGCTGCGAACACCTCCAGCAGGGTGCGGTCGTCGAAGCCAGGTTGGTCGGTGGTGCGGTTGAAGTCCCACAGGCTCATGTCGATGAGGTCCACCTTGCCGCCCTGAACGAGGCGCTCGAACACCTCCACGATTTCGCCGGTGCGCATGCCGAAGCGCTCGGGCGATAGGCGCACGGCAAGCGCCAGGTTGGGGCTGCACGCAGAGCGGATGCCATCGACGATCTCGAAGAGCAGGCGGCTGCGGTTCTCCAACGAGCCGCCGTACTCGTCGTTCCGATGGTTGATCTCTGCGGACAGGAACTGGCACAGCACGTAGCCGTGGGCACCGTGAAGTTCGACACCGTGGAAGCCAGCTCGTTCCGCGCGTACCGCTGCCGCGATGAACGCATCGCGCAACTCGTGCACTTCCTCCAGCGTGAGCGCTCGAGCGCCCGTGGCCTCATCGTCGGAGGGGCACACCGGCTGCATGCCGGTCACGTCGGAGGGGGCCCGGTTCCCCGCGTGATGCAGTTGTGCGTAGCTCACCGTGCCACTGGCATTCAGAACAGCAGCCATTCGTTCCAGGCCGGGCAAATGGTCGTCGGAGAAGATGCCCAGCTGGCCGGGGAAACCCTGCCCCACCGCCTGCACATGAGCCGCGGCCGTCATGGTGAGACCGAAGCCACCCTGCGCACGCATGGTGAGCCAGTGAATCTCGTCGTCGCTCAGCGAGCCGTCGGCGTGGCTCTGTTGGTTGGTGAGCGGCGCCAGCATGAACCTGTTCGGCATCGAGGGCCCATGCAGGAACGTGACGGTGTCGAAAGCGGAGGGCGTGGCAGACAAGCGACGAATCACGTTGCGGGTTACCTGGGCCACCATGGGATCGCCGAGGCCGTAGACCCAGTCGGTGCTGCCGATGGTGACCACTTCGCCCGCGCCCACATCGGCGAAGGGACGACAGGTGAGCATCACCGCGTTGCCGTGGCGTATGCGGGCGATGGAGTCGGCGTCGAGGCGGCCGAACAATCGAGTGGCCACGAACTCCAGATCACCCTGATCGTCGTTGGCTGCAATCGACTTCGGGTACTCCCCCACCTGCAGGTTGCTGGCCGGGGTGAACGCCACCACCTCCATCTGCGCCGGCGTGCCGTCGCCTCCAGCAGCGATGGGCAACTGCCAGTCGTCGAACGTCAGCCGGCACCCGACGCTCTCGTAGCCCACCACTCCGGCGTCGAGGCCCAGCAGGTCGCCGTAGCGCAAGCCCGTTCCCTCGAACATCCAATGACCGTCTCGATAGACGGTGAAGGCGCCGCTGCCCCGAGGGGTGGCTTGACCGAAACGGCTGTACAGACCCCACGCCGAACCGGCGCCGAGAATGCTGGTCTCCGGTTTGCCCACCACGGGGTCGGCCCACATACCCGACATCGTGTGCTCGTCAGGTGTGCCCATCACCGGGTCGGTGAGGTGCGCCGAGTACTTGTGGCAGACCATGCGTCGGCCGGGCTGGTCAGCCAGTGGCTCCAAGCGCACCTGCCAGAACATCGTGTTGCCCGAGAACGTGGCCAGGTTGCCACCGCCCTGCACGAACCGCTCGATGGTGTTGCGCTGGCCCAGCGACCAGTACTCGTCGTGACCCACACACAGCACCAGCGAGTAACCATCCGCTGCATCCGGCTCGAGCTCGAGATCGCTGGAGACCGCGTAGTCCAGTTCGATGCCCTCGCGCTCGGCCCACTCCACGAAGCGGCGTTCGTAGGTGAACCAGCCCGACGACCCGATGTACCCCGGGTAGTCCAGCGCACCCCGGTACGCCTGGTAGATCAAACCATCGATGTCGTGGTCTTCGCCGGTGTAGCGCGTACGCGACTTGCGGTCGTCGCGCTCGGTGTGCGGTCGCGAGATCATCCCCCGCCCGAACGGACGGTCGAAGCACACCGCTGAGCCACCCGTGTACAGGCTGAAACCACCCCAGTTGTTGTAGGCGTTGTAGGTGTTGGTGGCGATCACCAGCAGAGCACGCGCCGCGCGCTCCGCTGGCCGCAGCACGAACTGGGCATGACCCGCGGCTCGCCCCTCGGGTGCATCGTGGGCGCGCAACACCACATGGAAGAAACCCGAACGCCAGTCGCTGGGCACCGTGAACCGAACCGCCACCGGCCAGCCGCATCCATTCGCATCGGCGTCGGCCGGCACCGGATGATCGATGCCCTCCACATTGCGCTGGGTCCACAGCAACTCGTGCTCAGCACCCCAGCGATAGACCTCCACGTCGAACAGCGGGCTGCGCGAAGCGACGTGCAGGGTCACCTCATCGCCGGGTCGATAGCTGAGGCGGCCGCAGTAGCCCTCCACTTCGTCGTAGCGGGTGACGTCGGCGATGGGTTGCGTTGCGCTCACATCGGCAACGTACTCGCCGCGTTCAGCGGAAGGTCACAGCCAGCGGGTCATCCATTCCACCAACGCCTCGTCGTGAGCCAGGCGGCTGGGAATCGGGCCGTAGGTAGCACCCTCGTGCGAACAACCGGGCAGCACCAGTACCTCGCTGGGCGTGCCCACATCGCACAGCACACGGTGCATTGCGAAGGCCTGCGCCGGCGGGCAACGCCGGTCCTGGTCGCCCGAGACGAACAGCATCGGGGTGTGGCAGCGATGGGCTTCCCACAGTGGCGACTGCGTTCGATAGATGTCGGGCCGCACATGCGGACCACCGTGGAAGTTCGACGTGAAGAACGGCACGCCGATGTCGCTCGTGGCGTACATGGACGCAAGATCGCTGACCGGATTCTCGGCCACCCCGGCGCGGAACCGCTCGGTGGTGGCGCATAGCCATGCGGTCATGTAGCCGCCGTACGATCCGCCCGCCACACCGAGGCGCGTGCCGTCGGCCCAACCTTCGGCCACCACATGGTCCAGCACCGCCATCAAGTCGGCGGCCGGGCCATCGGCCCAGTCTTCATGCACCGCCTGGGCGAACGCATCTCCGTAGCCATTGGAGCCGCGCGGGTTGGTGTACACCACTGCGAACCCGGCAGCGCACAGCGCATGGATGTCGAAGTTGCAGCACTCGCCGTAGGTGAAGTGCGGGCCCCCGTGGATCATCAGCACCGTCGGCATCGGACCCACCGCGGCTGCGGGGGCAACGAACCAGCCATCCACGTCGCCGATCGGGGCTGGCACAGTGAAACGCCGAACGGCGGTGCCGGTGGTCCAGCCAGCAGCGAGGTCGATGAGCGACCGCTCGCCCCGCTCGGCGGTCCACACCTTCACCTCCACCGGGGCCTCCGCCGATTGCGAGGTGAACACCAGTTGCCCACCGGAATAGTCGACGGGCGAGCAACACCGCGGGCCGTCGGCCACCACCTGCACCTCGTGCGTATCAACGTCGAAGAGCACGATGCCCATACGGCCCCGCGCACCCACGCGCACCGCGATCTTGGAGCCGCCGACCGGCAGCAGCGTGGTGTCGTAGCGGTCGGCCATCTCGGCCGGGTTGTCGCCGTAGACGTCGCCCAGAGGATCGGCGAGGGGCAGTTCGCTCACGCCACCGCCATCGACCAGATACAGGCGCGGCGTGGAACCCAGCGGGTGCGGATGCGGCTCGCTGGCCAGCACCACCAGCCGACCATCGGGTAGCCACTGGTGCGCCAAGGCTCGCCCGGCCACACCCGGCGACACGACCGTGCCGTCGAGCGACACGATGCGCAGGTGCGAGCCGCGCGTCGCACCAGTGGGCTCGTGCGACGCGATGGCCGCAATGCGGTCGCCCGACGGCGACCACCGAGGCGAGGACCAACGCCAACCATCGTCGGTGAGCCAGCGACCTTCGCCGGTGGCCACATCGATGACGCGCAACTGCGGTGGGTCCTCCAACGCCGTGATGCCATCGGCGGCCATGATCGGGCGGGTCCAGCGGTACGGCTTCGAGCGGTCGATGACGGTGCCGAGCCGAGCTGCAACGGCCAATGACCCGGGGCCCCACGATGGTGCTCCCGCCACTGTGAAACCGGCGTCCACCACCCGACCATCGATGCGAACCGTGTCGTCCTGCACCCAGGCCACTGCGCCATCGGGCGACCAGACCGCGCTATGGGCACCGTCGTCGGCGAACGGAGCTTCGGTACCCCTGGCCACATCGACCACCGACACGCGCACCACTTCCTCGAACGTACCGATGGGTACCTCCACCGTGGTGAGCAGCAGTCGTTCACCATCCACGGACAGCGATGCATGCAGTGGCGCGCGAAGCGACAGCAGATGCTCCGTGCTGGTGGGTTCATTCATCTCGGTGTTCACGTGGTGGTCCTCATTCGTCGCTGTACGCGACAACGGTCAACAGGCGCGCCGTTGCATCGCCGGCCTGATAGGAGTGTGGGAGAGCGGAAGGGAAGCGAACGGTGTCGCCGGCCTCGAGCGCGTACTGAACTTCGTCGATAGTGAGCGTGACGCTGCCCGACACGACGTAGCCGTATTCGATGGAACCGCGACCGTGGTCGCTGAAAGGACCGGCCTGGCCGGGCATCAACACACCCTCGGAAAGGTCGAATCGGCGCCGCTCCATCATCGAGAACAACATCCGGCCACCATTCGCGTCGGCGTCGCGACCGCGCACGATCTCGGGTTCGCTCACCACCGGCCGCGTGAGGTCGCCGAACGTGAGGTCGAGTGCTTGCGCAATGCGGGTGAGCGCCGCCACAGTGGGGTTCGCCACCTCGCGTTCGATCTGCGACAGCAGCGCCGTGCTCAGGCCGGTCT
Organism: uncultured Acidimicrobiaceae bacterium; assembly: GCA_903919455.1. GTDB lineage: Bacteria > Actinomycetota > Acidimicrobiia > Acidimicrobiales > Ilumatobacteraceae > UBA668. Next base: position 4,737 of record CAIXIJ010000034.1, read on the forward strand.
GGGTGGCCATATCGCGCAGGCTCATGCCGCGGGCCAACCGGCTGCGCCGCATGTTGGTGGCCACGGCCATGCGCACCAGCACCGTTTCGTCGGTGGCGTGATCGTGGTGATCGTGTGCAACGCTCACGAGGCGCGGGTTGGGTACATCAGTCATCGGAGCTACCTCCCTGCGATGCGCGCACGCCGGGCACCGAGGCAAAGAGCTGCCGGGTGTAGGCGTGCTGAGGGTTGGTGAGAATCGCTTCGGTGGCACCCTCTTCCACCACCTTGCCCTGGCTCATCACGTAGACCCGGGTGGCCACCTGCCGCACCACCGCCAGGTCGTGAGTGATGAACAGGAGCGTGAAATCGAGACGATCGAGCAGGTCTTTGAGCAGGTTCAGAATCTGCGCCTGCACCGACACGTCGAGCGACGACACGGGCTCGTCGCAGACCAACAGTTGCGGCTGAGGCGCCAGGGCGCGGGCGATGGCCACACGTTGCTGCTCGCCGCCCGACAAGGCTCGCGGCCGTCGACGCGCGTACTCCTGCGGCAGGCCGACGAGTTCCAGCAGCGATCCCAACTCCGAGCGGCTGCGTCCGCCAGCGCGCAACGCCTCTTCCAGCGCCGCACCCACCGACATCGCCGGGTTCAACGCGGACGTTGGGTCTTGGAACACGATCTGGGCGCGACGCGCAGGCGGTAGATCGCTGGCCCATTCGATGATGCCCGACGTGGCGGTTTCCAGGCCAATGAGACAGCGAGCCAACGTGGTCTTGCCCGACCCCGACTCGCCCACGATGCCCACGGCCTCGCCCGCTCGGATCATCACCGACACATCGTCGAGCGCCAGCGGAGCGGAATCAGAGAACCGCTTCGTGAGCCCCGTGATGGTGACCAGCGCATCCGACGCAGCGCCGGCGGCCACCACCTCTGCGGCTGGTGCGGGAGGCCGCTGATCGTCGGCACCGAGCGGATGCCAGCACGCCGCTTGCGCTCCGTCGGCGAAGGTCTCGAGCGGCGGTTCATCGGTACGGCACCTGTCGTCGGCCCGTGAGCAGCGAGGGGCAAATGCACAGCCGTTGGGCACGTCCCACGGCCGCGGCACCGACCCCTGCAGCGCTGGCAACTGGGCCACACGACGGTCGAGCGGCGGGTCGGAGTCGCGCAGGCCGGCGGCGTAGGGATGGCGAGGCCGCACGAACACTTCGTCGCCCGAACCGGTCTCCATCAGGCGGCCGGCGTACATCACCAGAATGCGGTCGGCGCGCTCGCGCGCCACCCCGAGGTCGTGGGTGATGAGCAGCAGCGCCATCGACCGTTCGGCCTGAATGCGCTCGAGTAGATCGAGTACTTCGCGCTGCGTGGTGACATCCAGCGCCGTCGTGGGTTCGTCGCCGATCAGTACCTCCGGGTCGCTGGCCAGCGCTGCGGCCAACGCCACGCGCTGACGCATGCCGCCCGACAACTCGAACGGGTACTGCTCGGCCACCCGCTGCGGGAGGTCCACTTCGCGCAGGCGCCGTTCCACTTCCTCCGCGCTCTTGCGCAGGTGAGCCGGCAACGCGGCAGCGATCTGCACGCCGCAGCGGTGCACCGGGCTGAGGCTCGTGAACGGGTTCTGCAGCAGCAGGCTGATGCGCTGCCCGCGCAGCCCGGCCAAGGCCGACGGCCCACCCGCGAGATCCACCATCGTGTCGCCGAGCGCCAGCGTGCCGGCAGCAGTGACACCGCGCGGCAGCAACCCGGTCATGGCCTTCGCCGTCATCGACTTACCCGAACCGCTCTCGCCCACCAGAGCCACGGTCTGCCCAGGCTGCACCGACAGGTCCATGCGGGTGACGATGGGCCCCGACGGGCCGGTGACCACGAGGTCGCGCAACTGCAGGCTCATCGTTGCGCCGCCCGACGTTCGAAGCGTTCCTGCAACCAGTCGCCGAGCAGGTTGATGGCCGCAGCCGTGACGATGATCAGCATGCCCGGCAGGATGACCGCCGCAGAGTTGCGACCCAGCAGGTCGCGCCCATCGGCGAGCTGGCGGCCCCAGTCGGCTTCGCCTGGGCCCACGCCAAGACCCAAGAACGACAGCGCCGACATGGCCACCAGCGCGAACGCCACATTCAGCAGCATGGTGGCAAGCGCCACGGGCAACACGTTCGGCAGGATGTGCCGGAACATGATGCGGAAGCGACCGAGGCCCAACACGCGCGCCGACTCGATGTAGGGCCGCGTGGTCTGCGCCAGCACCGACCCGCGCACCATCCGGATGTCGGTGGGCGAGAACAGCACCACCAGCACCAGCACCGTCACCCAATAGCCGCCGTCAACCAGACCGGCCACCACGAGCGCGATCAAGGTGGTGGGCAGCGCCAGCAACAGGTCGGCGTACTTCGACAGCGTGAGGTCGACCCATCCGCCGAAGTAGCCGGCGAACGTGCCCAGCAACAGACCGATGAGCATCGATCCGAGCGCGATGGCGATGGGGCCCACCACCGCAGAGCGGGCACCCGCGATGGCCAACTGCAGGATGTCGCGACCCAATTGGTCGGTGCCGAACGGGTGGCCGGCCGTACCTGCCGGAGTGACGCCGAGCAGGATGTCCTGTTGCTTGGCGTCGGGCACGAGCCACTGCGAGCCCACCACACACACCGCAACAGCGCCGAGGGGAATGGCACACAGGATCGGGGTGAGCGAGACGCGTTTCATCGCGCCACCCGCGCCCGAACCCGAGGATCGGCGCCCACGTAGATGAGGTCCACTGCCAGTGCGGTGAGCGCAATGACCGCCGCAGTGAGCAGCGTGATGGCCTGCACGACCGGAATGTCCTTGAAGGTCACCGAGCTGGCCAGCAGCGAGCCGATGCCCTGCAGCGCGAAGGTGACCTCCACCAAGATGGTGCCGCCGAAGAGGAACCCGAACACCAACCCGAGGCTGGTGATGACGGGGATGAAGGCGTTGCGCAACACCATGGTGCGCACACGCCGAGGTTCCAGACCGCGGCTGACGGCGAACGCCACATAGTCCTGGTCGAGTTCACCCAGCACGGCGGTGCGCGTGAGCTTGAACACCAACGCACCCACGCCGAAGGCCAACGTGACGGCGGGCAGGACGAGGTGCCAGAGCCGGTCGAGGCCACCGTCGCCGCTGCCGTAGACCGGGAAGAGGTCGAGCGACACACCGAACACATAGAGCAGGATCAGACCGACCGCGTAGGTGGGGGCACCCACACCGATGATGGCGCCCACACTCATGGTGCGATCGATGGTGCTACCGGCGCGGACGGCCGCAACGATGCCCAGTGGCACCGCCACCAACACCGTCATGGCAAAGGCGAGAAAGGCCAGTTGTGCGGTGACGACCACACGGTCGGCCAGCAGTTCGGTGACCGGTGTGTCGCTGCGAATGGAGCGACCGAAATCGCCGTGCAACACGCCACCCAGCCAGCGGAAGTACTGGCTGAAGAACGGATCGTCGAGGTGGTACTGCGCCCGGATAGACGCAAGGATCTCCGGGCTCGAGGGCTTCGGGCCGAGGAGGTTGCGGGCCGGGTCGCCCGGTGTGAGGTGCAGCAGCGAAAACACGACGAACGACACTGCGAGCAGCAGTACCACGGTCGCGGCAAGCCGCACCAACACGAACCGGACGACCGACCCGCGGGCCGAGGCCGAACTCATCCCTGGGTGAGGATGCGCGGGGTCCAGGGCGACAGCAGCGAGTACGACGTGTAGGGCTCGATGGTGTACTTGTCGGAGATGGCGGTGGCTGCCTGACCCCACCACAGCGGCACGTACGGGACGTCCTTCATCGCAGTGGCCTGCGCCTGGATGAGCAGATCGATGCGCTTGGCAGGATCGGTCTCTTCCTTCGCCTTCCCCATCAGGGTGGTCATCTCGGCGTTGGCGTACGAGGCGGGGTTGCCCTCACCGAGGAACCACGACGACATCTCGGCGGGATCGCCGGTGGTGTTGGAGTACGACATGTAGGCCAGACCCCAGTCGGCCGAGCCGATGGTGTCGAACCACTTCTCCACCGGCATCTCCTCGATCTCGATCTTGATACCGATGGGCTCGACGGCAGCCTTCAACGCTTGGAACGCCTTGCCCACCTCGGGGGCGCTGGAGGACACACCCACCTTCACCGAGAAGCCATCCGGCACCTTGCTCTTGGCCAGTTCGGCCTTCGCGAGCTCCATGTCGTAGGGCAGGTCGAGCACCACCTTGAGGGCACTGCGGGCACCGTCGGCACCGAGCACGCCTTCGATCTGCTGCGGCGTGGTGAGCGCCGTGGCGACCTCGCCATGGCCACCAAGCAGCTGCTCCACGAAGGCAGCGCGGTCGCAGGCATGAGCGATGGCGGTACGCACGTGGATGTCGTCGAACGGGGCGACGGCGGTGTTGAAGTCGATGCCCACATAGCTGCGGTCGGGCGTGTACATCACGCGAGTGGCGTCGGTGTCTTCCCACTGCTGGGCCTGGTCGAGAGAGATGTTGATGGCGATGTCGATGTCGCCGCTCTTGCGGGCCAGGATGCGCGTGGTCTCTTCGGGAATGAAGTCGATCTTCACCGTCTTCACCGGCACCTTGCCGCCCCACCAGGTATCGACGGCTTCGAGCTCGACGGTCTGGTCGGGCACGAACTTGGTGACCTTGTAGGGACCGGTGCCGTACAGCAGCGAGCTCGGGGTACCGATGTCGCCCTTGTTGGCATCGACGAATGCCTGCGAGGTGATCCAGAGTGCGTTGGCTGCACACGGGCCCCACTCGAACGCCACATCGGGCGACGACAGGGTGATGGTGACCTGGTTGTCGCCGGTCTTCTCGACCGAGGCCATGTTGGCCCAGTAGTAGGCGATGTTCGGCGAGATGTTCTCGTCCTTGGCCATGTTGATCGAGTAGATGACATCGTCGATGGTGACGGCCTTGCCATCGCTGAACTTGGCGTCGGTGCGCAGCGTGTAGACGTAGGTGGTGGGTGAGGTCTGCTCGAACTTCTCGGCCAGAGCCGGCACCAGGTTGCCCACACCGTCGGGTGCCACGAGGCCCTCACCGACGAGTGCAGCGACGTAGTAGTTCAGAATGCCGGCTTCCTTGCCGGGGTACAGGTTCGACAGCGAAGCGGCGAAGCCGATGGACAGCGTGTCGATGTCCTTCAGCGCCGAAACGAGCGTGGTAGAGGTGTCGCCACCGGCGATGGTGGTGGTGGCGGACCCACCCTTCTCGCCGCAGGCAGCCAGCAGTGCCAGCAACGCCGAGGCGCCAGCACCCTGCAGGACGGTGCGACGACTGAGATGAATGGGATTCGACATGTGGACTCCTGTTCGGTCGGCAAATGAGCGACACCGAAATGTCTACTAGAGCTCATCAACTGCTGCAGGAGACTAGACGCACGAACCGGGGCAGTCCAGCCCACTCCGGTGTGTCGAGTCCGCGAATTCGGCCGAGAATCGACCAGGAGTTTCGTGGAAGCTCAGCCCATCTGGGTGGTGTGCGTGGGCAGCACCTTCACCACGACGCGGTGGTCGGTGGGCTGATGCCACGGGTACACGTCCTGGCCGAGATACTTCTTGGCCATCGAGTTGATGAACGCGTTCTCCGGATCGTCGGCGATCTCCACCACCGTGCCGCGGATCTCGAGGTAGCGGTAGGCGTTGGCCACATCCACCATCGACAGCGCCACATCAGGCGCCGCCTTCAGGTTTCGATACTTCTGACGCGCGGTGGTGAGACTGAACAGCACATGGGTGCCATCCCAGCCAAACCACACGGGGGTGTTCTGCGGCTTGCCATCAGGCCCGATTGTGGCCACGTGGACCAGTGCGGTGGATTCGAGGATGTCGGCGTGGGAGGCGGGAATCGTCATACCGCCCTTCAATCGATCACATCACAAGTACATTCCCGATTCGGCCGGGGAACCAGTTCGGAGCCGCGAATCAGTGTTGTGGACCGGCGAGCGCAAAGCGGATGGCATCAGCCACCTGCGGCCCGCGGGTGCGCGAGAACCGGTCGGTGAGATGCAACTCGTCGCGGTACACCACCGAGTTGCCGATCACCGCCGGGCAAAACGCATCGGTGCACAGCCAGTTCGATGGATCCACGAAACTTGCTCCGTGCTGGGCAGCCGTGTCGGCAAGGCCCTGCACATGGCTGGGATCCACCGCAGCGCTGCGCGAGTTCCCACAGTGCGACACATCGTTGCGATTCGACGCCACACAAGCCGGCACGCTGCCACTGGTCTTCGGGGTGTCGCCCAGCACCAACACATCGGTGCCCTCCGCCATCACCGCGTCGATGCTGCGACCCAGCCCTTTGGCCCAGTACGGCATGGCGACTGCCTTCGGCACGCCCACGATCGAGCGTCGAGTGAGCATCGGGAACACCACCAGGCGTGGGTGCAACGAAGCGATGTACGTCAGCGCATTCCCCCGCCATTCGTCGCACTCCGGGTAGCGAACGCCGCGCTTGGTCTTGTCGGCAGCGGAGTAGACCGACACATCGGCGGTAGGGCAACCCTGCTTGGTGACCATCGCCAACTTCCAATGGTTGGCCTTGGCCGCTTCGTCGAACGCCCCGAACCAGTGCGCCGCCTCGGAGTCGCCCGTCACCACCACCAGCACGTCGCTGGACGTGTCGCCGTAGAAGCATTTCTTGTGGGGCGCCACCTCGTTCCACGTGACATGGCAGCCGTCGGCGTACACCGCTGCGCGATCGCCCGACGCCCTACCCACCGGCGTGCCATCGGGAACAGGGCCCAGTGACGCCGCCGCCACCACGTCGGCCAGCACGGCCGTGTTCACCGTGACCGGCGGAAGCTCCGTCGTGGTGGTCGCGGCAGACGTGGATGTGGTGCTGCTGGAGCTGACGATGGAACCCGCCACGGTGGTGGTCGGTGCTGCGGTGGAGGTGGCCGTATCGGAGCCGGTCGGCTCATCAGCGTTGCTGACGGAGCACGCCGCAAGCATCGCCGCACAGAGCAGTGCCCCGGTGATGACACCGGCTCGACGGTGACGCGCTTCCCTGTTCACAGCCTCCATCGTGGCAGACCGATCAGCGTTCGAGCGTGCGCCAACCTCGGCGGCGCAGCTCGGCCACCAGCGCATCGTCGGTGGCGTCGCGCAGTGAACGGTCCACGGGTGCCGGACGCGCCGCCACCTTTGGGCGAGCAATCGGCGGTGGAGGTGGCGGTGCAACCTCACCGGCGGCTGCTTCCTCCTCCAACTGGTCGATGAATGCCTGCGCTTCGTCGCGGCTGAACTTGCCGCCGGCCTGTCGCTGCGTGAAACCCATCGGCCCACGCGCGTCGCGGAAGTCGCTGTGACCTGCTGCCTCCAGCAGCGTCAACAGCTCGCGCACCTGCTTCGCGGAGGCGGGCGAACCCGACGGCTGACCGAACGACATCAGGCACCCTCCCACATCGGAGGGTGGCTCAGCCGCCTGCCCGTGCCGCGGCGATCTGCGCGTACACCTCGTCGGTGAACCAGCCGTCGGGCTGCACCACAGCCATGATGATGAGCGGCGGCAACACGTCGGTGATCATCACCGACACCTTGCTGCCCGGCGTACCCTCCGGCGGCCCACCGGCCGAGCGCGGGTTGGCTTGTGGAATTCGTTCCTCTGGGCCTTTGGCGACCAGTCCCATTGCTGTCTCCTCAGCGCGGCGCGGACGCCACGGTGTCGTGCAGGAACTCCAAAGCGGCACGAGCGAACGCCACCATGTTGTCGCTGCGGTCGTCGATACCGGTGAGCAGATGGCGACTGGCGTCGACCGGGCCAGCGACGGCAAGCCACGAGTGACCGGCCGGGTCGCCGTACGGGTTCGGAGGGCCGGCTGCTCCCGCCTCGCCCAGGCCCCATGTTGCACCGAGTTTCAGCGCGGCCGACGCCGCCAGGAAGGTGGCGAAGGTTTCGGTGGCGCCACGCATGCCCGGCGGGGTTTCGATGGCGCCGGTCATCCAGGCCCGAACGGCACGCACCGTGTACACCACGGCACCGCCGAGGTAGTACGACGACGCACCGGGCACCGACAGCAGCGCGGCAGAGATGAGACCACCGGCCGACCCCTCGGCCACGGCGACTGTGTCGCCGCGTTCTTTCAACAGTGCGCCCACACGTTGCGCCGGTTCGGCAAGCTCAGGGATGAACATGCACCCATCCTGCCGCACGGAGGCCAACGACACGGCGCGACGCTGCTCAGGCCATCTGACTAGGGTCGCTCACATGGTCGAGTACACCGGCACGTTCGAGTCGCTCCGCGAACGGCCTCTCCCTGTCTGGTTCGACGACGCGAAGTTCGGGATCTTCGTGCACTGGTTCCCGTCGTCGGTTCCCGCGTTCGCCCCGCTGAACCCCGACCCGTTCACGCTGGCCCGCGAACAGGGTGAGTTCATCGCATTCTCCGAGTCGCCCTACTCGGAGTGGTACATGAACTCGCTGGCCATCGAAGGCTCGTCGGTGCAGCGTCACCACGAGGCCACCTACGGCGACAAACCGTACGACGACTTCATCGACGAGTTCTTCGCCGGCACCGATGCATGGCAGCCATCCGAGTGGGCGAACCTGTTCGCCGCATCCGGTGCCACGTACTGCGTGATGGGCACCAAGCACCTCGATGGTGCGTTGCTGTGGCCGTCGGCGCGACCGAACCCCTACAAGGGCCCGAGATGGACGTCGCAGCGCGACATCGTCGGCGACGCCATCGACGCCGTGCGAGACGCCGGTCTGCGAGCCGGCATCTACTACTGCGGCGGCCTCGACCTCACCTTTCAGGGTCTCGGGTTCGACAGCTTTGCCAAGGTGTTCGCCGCCGTGCCGCAGAGCGACGAGTACCGCGACTACGCCATCGGCCAGTACCGCGAACTCATCGCTCGGTATCGGCCCGACGTGCTGTGGAACGACGTGGGTTTCCCCGGCTTCGGTGCAGGCGCCGCACCGCTGATGGCCGAGTACTACAACATCAACCCCGACGGTGTGGTGAACGATCGCTTCGACCCGATCGGGGTGGCGATGGGTCAGGCACACGCCGACTTCGTTACACCGGAGTACTCCCTCGAGCGCATCGACCAGAGCAAGAAGTTCGAACTCTGTCGCGGCATGGGTTCCAGCTTCGGCTACAACCACCTGGAGAGCGACGACACATACGCGTCGTCCCACCACCTCATCACCCTGCTGATCGACGTGGTGGCCGACGGTGGCAACCTGCTGCTGAACGTGGGCCCGAAGCCGAACGGCGAAGTGCCCGCCGAACAACGCGAACGACTGTTGGCCATCGGCGCGTGGCTGAGCGTGAACGGCGAGGCGATTCATTCGTCGCGGCCACACGATGTGTCGTCGCTCACGTCCAACGACGGCCACCGCGTCCGCATCACACGCGGGCGCAATGGCGCGCTCTACGCGATCGTTATCGGCACGGTCACTGCTGAGGTCACCATTCCAGGCCTGCCCTCGGGCAACGTCACCATGCTGGGCACCGGCACAGCCACCCGAGTTCCGGGCACACTCGACTCCATCGCGTTCAGCGGGCCACCTCCGGATGGGCCGGCCTTCGTGCTGCGCTTCGACTGAACACGTGAACCGGTTGCGCTTCCTGCCACCCGGCGCCACCGGCGATGCCGTGGTGCTGCTGGAGACGCGTGCACTACGAGCACTCGGTGACGGAACGGTCAGCGTCGTGCTGGCCGCGTACCTCACCGCAGTGGGCCTCAGCGAAGTGCGAATCGGCATGGTGGTCACCGCCACGTTGTTGGGCTCCGCGGCGCTCACCCTTGCCGTCGGCCTGAAGGCGCACGCCTACCCGCGCCGACGACTGTTGCAACTGGTGTCGTTGTTGATGATCGGCACCGGCGTGGGCTTCGCGTTGTTCACCGGGTTCTGGCCACTGGCGTTGGTGGGCTTCATCGGCACCATGAACCCGAGCGGTGGCGACGTGAGCGTCTTCCTGCCCACCGAGCAGGCCCTGCTGCCATCCACCGTGCCCGACGAGCAACGCACCGCGCTGTTCGCCCGCTACAGCCTGCTGGGCACGCTGGTGGCCGCCATCGGCGCAGCACTCGCCGGCGTTCCGGAGTGGCTGGCACGACATCTGCACGTGGCCGGCACCACCACCCTGCGCTGGACCTTCCTCTTCTACGCCCTCCTTGGCGCGGTGGTGCTCACCCGCTATCGCCACCTCACCCCAGCGATCGAACGCAAGGGAGACGCCCCGCGCAGCGCGCTCGGAGAATCCAAGCGCACCGTCTACCGGCTCGCAGCGCTGTTCAGCCTCGATGCACTCGGTGGTGGGTTCGTGATCACGGCGCTTGTGGTGCTGTGGCTGCAACGTCGCTTTGGGCTCTCGCTCGCCGTGAGCGGGGCCATCTTCTTCTGGGCCGGTCTGCTGTCGGCGTTCTCGGCGCTGGTCGCGGCACGCATCGCCAACCGCATCGGCCTCGTGCGCACGATGGTCTACACGCACCTGCCAGCCAACGGTCTGTTGATCCTGACGGCGTTCATGCCGAACGCCTGGATGGCCGTCACCTGTCTGCTCTGTCGCTCGGCGCTGTCGCAGATGGACGTGCCGGCTCGCACCAGCTACGTGATGGCCGTGGTGACCCCCGAGGAACGGCCGGCGGCAGCGAGCGTCACCAACGTGCCGCGCAGCCTGGCCTCGGCGCTGCCCGCCATCGCTGCCGGGTGGATGCTCGGCCACTCCACGTTCGGGTGGCCGCTCATCATCGGCGGCACGCTGAAGGCCATCTACGACCTGTTGCTACTGGTGCAGTTCCGCGAGCTGCGGCCACCCGAGGAGCAGTAGGCCAGTACAGTCCGACTGTGGACGATGAGGACGACACCGGCACCGAACTACCGGGCGACCCGACCGACATCGACGACCCGACCGACATCGACGACATCGACGACATCGAGCCTGTCGAGGACGATCGAACATCGACGAACGCTGTTACCCGGTCGCTACTGCGGCCCCTCGGTGTGCTCGCTGTTGCCTTGGCGGTGCTCGTTCCAGCAGCCCTCGCCCTACGCCCCACGCAGCCCGGCACCACAGCCCCTTCCGCCACCACGGTGATCCCGGTGATCACGGCCGACCCGACCGCGGCCTCCAGCACCACTGCCGCCACTACCACGACCACCACCAGCACGCTGCCTGCACCGGCCACCGCGCCCGACGACGGCAAGACCAGCGCCGAGCGTGAGCTCACCAGCGAGACCATCATCTCCAACGCCGACCTCCAACCGAAGAGCATCGTGGCGTCGGGTACCGGGCTGTTCTTCGCCCAGAACATGATGTACCGGCACAACGTGATGGTGTTCGATCGCGGCGGCAACGTGGTCGCCAAGATTCCCGACGATGTGGACCTCGCCGCCTACGGCGTGAAGGGCGGCGTGAAGGCACAGGGGTCGCCGGTGGAGGCGGTGTTCCTGCCCGACAAGTCGTACGTGTACGTGAGCAACTACCACATGTACGGGCCCGGCTTCACGCCCACCGCCGACGACAACTGCAACCGCGGCAAGTGGGACGACAGCTACGTCTACAAGATCAACACCACCACCTTCACGATCGACAAGGTCATCGCCACCGGGTCGGTACCGAAGTTCATGGCGGTGTCACCCGATGGCTCGAGACTGCTCGTGTCGAACTGGTGCGGGTTCGATGTGTCGGTCATCGATACCGCCACCGACACCGAGATCACGCGCATCGATGTGGGCCGCCATCCACGCGGCATCGCCATCACTGCCGACTCGCGCTACGCCTACGTGGCCATCATGGGCGAGGCCAAGATCCTGAAGCTCGACCTGCGCAGCAACGCCGTCATCGGCCAGGTGGGCGATGCCGGGCAGACACCTCGGCACCTGCTGCTGTCGCCCGACGGCCGTTACCTCTACGTGAGCAACAACCACGAGAACCTGGTGCGCAAGATCGACCTGCGCGCCGGCGCGGCCGTGGGTAAGGCGCGCACCGGTGTGGAGACCCGCACCATGGCGATGGCCGACGACGGCGAGAGCCTGTACGTGGTGAACTACGAGGACGGCACGGTGAGCAAGGTGCGCACCTCCGACATGAAGATCTTGCAGACCGAGCAGTCGGGCATGCACCCGGTGGGAATCACCTACGACCCGGCTACGCGTGCGGTGTGGGTGGCGAACTACACGGGCTCGCTGCACGTGTTCATCGACAAGTAGTTGCGGTCGGCTGGCACACCGGTCAGCGCAGCAATGCTCCGAGAGCGGCGAGACCGTCGAGGTCTTGCACGTCGTCGAGCAACGGCACCTCCACCACCGGCACCTCACCCGACAGCGTGCGCAGGGTGCTCATCTCGCGCGCCTCGTCGGCGGCGAGCGCTGTGAGGTCGGCGTGGAGATCGAAGAGGTCGGCCAATGGGCCGGGCTGCAAATCCGCGGGGCGGGGTGTGGCCAGTGGCAACGGCGTGGGGTACACGAGGTTGATCACCGTTGCCTGCAACGGGAACCCACCCGAGCGCAACGCACCCGCTAGGTGCACCGCCTCGTCGATGGCTTCCGCACGGGGGCTGCACACCAGCACGAACGCAGTGTCGGGGTGGCGCAGAATCCTCGCCGTCTCGGCGGCACGCTGACGCAACCCGGCCTCCATTCCCGAGAGCGACCGGAAGAACTCCACGGTGTCTTCCACCACCTTCGCTCCGGCGAGCCGACGGATGGCCCACAGAAACGTGTTGGCACCCGCGTTGGTGATGCGGGCCAGCGACCGGCCCGGCACGGTGAGCACGCGATACACGGGATGACTGAAGAACGTCACCAACCGATCGGGTGCTCCGAGCAGGTCGATGGCATGCCGCGACGGTGGCGTGTCGATGACGATCAGGTCCCACTCGCCGCTGGTCGACAGTTGGTGCAGTCGCTCGATGGCCATGTACTCCTGCGCTCCCGCCAACGACCCCGCAATGCTGCGGTAGATCGGGTTCGCCAGGATGGCCTTGGCGCGCTTCGCATCACCGGCTCGATCGGCAATCAACCGGTCGAACGTGCTCTCCGCGTCGAGCATCTGCGCCCACAGCGATCCATCGGAATGGGTGGTGGCACCGACCACCTCCACCGGCTCGCCGCCGGCGGCACCTTCGATGCCCAGCGTGTCGGCAAGACGCTTCGCAGGGTCCACCGTCACCACGATGACGCGTCGGCCTTCGCCAGCCGCCGCCAAGGCAAGGGCCGCAGCAGTGGTGGTCTTGCCCACTCCACCCGGGCCACAGGTGACGATGAGCGATGCGCTACTGACGGCATCCTGCAGCGCGCTCATCGCTTCCTCACCGGATGCACCAATGGCTCCACCGCCAACGCGGCGGCCAGTTCGTCGAGGTGGGCAGGGAACAGGCGAGCAACAGGAAGCCGCGGAAGCTGGAGACGCGGCATCGGCAGCTCGCGGTCGAGGCGCGCAAGCTGCTGACGCTCGCGCTCCAGTCGCACTCGGCCGAAGCGCGCTGCTTCGTCCAACGCCTTTCTCGACGCCACCGACAGCTTCACTTCCTGCTGCTTCGCTGCAGCGGCAGCGGTCATCAACACGCCAGGTCGATCGGGCCAGCAGCCGTTCACCACCAACGGTGCCAAGGCCAACGCCAAATCACTCTCGAGATCCGCAGCCAGTTCGATGACCTCGTTCACCGGCGTTTCTTCCGGCAACGTCACCAACACGCACTGGCTTCGCCGATGGTCGGCCAGCAACGCCGACACCTCGTCGGCCTGATCACGCACCGGCCCACTGGACACAGCCGACTGCAAGGCCGAGGCTGAGCGCAGGAACGGCGCCGCATGGCCAGCAGGTGGTGCATCGACGATGATCAGGTCGGCCGCCTTCTCGCGCTCGAGCTCCTTGATCTTGCCGAGCACCAACAGATGCTCCATGCCGGGAGTGGCCCCGGCGATCACATCGAACGATGCTGCCGATGCGGCGCGGCGCAGGACGGACCCGAAGCCCTTCAGCTCGAGGTAATCACCGAACGCCTGCTTGGGTGTGATCGAGCGCCCCCGGATGCGGCCACCCTTGCGGTCGACCAGCCGGAGGAGTTGCTCCTCGCCCGTCAGCGGTTCGCCACCCAACAGGGGCCCAAGGCCCGGCTTGCCGTCGACGCTCACCAGCAGCACGTCTGCACCACCTCGCGCCGCCAACACGGCAAGCGATGCAGCCACCGTGCTGGTGCCCACGCCACCTTTGCCCACGACCATCAGCACCCGCGTACGACCCAGCCATGACGGCATCGATCGAGCAGCACTCACGCACGCAGGGTACCTGCCCCGCCGCGAGCCCATGGTTCAGGCCATGACCGCATCGTCACCGGCATCCGCAGCAACGCGTTGATCGGTCAGGTCGGCAATGCCGGATCATTCCACGCGTTCGTCGCCCAGCCCGGCTGGTGGGTCAGCCGATGACCAGCGAGTCGGCGAACACCAGACGCCGTCGGTAGTCCGACGACACCAGTGGCCGGGTGTCGCGTTCGTACTCGCGCACCACGATGCGACGCTCGTACCCGGCCGGCACCGAGATGTCGACCCCGACAGCGAGAAATCGCGTAGCACCATCACCGGCCAGCGTGGGGTTCTGCGTGAGCGTGTAGAGGCGCCCCACCACATCCGCCCAGCCGACATCGGGGTCGGCTGACGTGAGCGACCCGCCCAACTGCCGTCGCTGCACCTGCACCTGCACCAACGGGCCCGGCTGGAACTGCGAGGTGCGAGCGGCGGCCACCTCGTTCGGCAACCCAGTGAACGCCGACGAGTACGCGGGACCGCTGACGCTGACGCTGCGGAGCGTCCCCGACCCGGTGATGGTGACGGTGCGAGTGGGCGACAGTTGCGCGGCATCGACGAGGGTCGCTGTCGACAGGTGCGCTGTCGGCAGCGCATATGGCTGGAAGCGCACCAATGCCAGGCGAAGGAACGGACGATACGCATTGCCCAGTCGCACCGTGATGTCGGTGTACCACTTGCCCACCGAGGCGTCGAATGCCACTGCGTGCGGCACCACGATGGCCGGCGTGGTGGTGCCGGGCACGTTGAAACCCAGCACCCACTTGCCATACAACGGCGAATTCGCCGCCAACGGGAAGTCGGCGACGGTGAGATTCGTGTCTACCGGGTCGCCAGGCACCAACGGATCGCGACCCCAGGCTGAGGTGACCTGCTGCGCCGCCGGTCGCGGCGAACCACCAGCCGGGCTCTGCGTCACCACGCCCGTGTAGGCACCCAGCGTCATCGCCGACGACCGCGCGAGCACCACACCCAAGTGTTCGTCGGCCCCTGACGAGTACCAGGGGCGATCCAGGTACACGCGCAGAGTGCGACCATCGCGTTTGCGTGACACACCTGTGCGCTTCGTCGGCGTTGGGTAAGGCCGCCACGCGCCATCGTCGAAGACGGGCAGCACATCGGCCACCACCGGCGCGGCGGGCGGCGACGACGACGGCACATGCAACACCTGCTCGGCACCGGCGTCGGTGGAACGCGTCACCGGGGTGGGCACGAACCGCACGACCACCGTGCTGCTGACGTAAGGGCTCGTGGCGCGTGCTGCGATGGTGCCGGCTGCCGGGTCGACCACGTAGTCGTCGACGGGCGACAGCACCTTGCCGGTGGCGAGTTCCACCACGCGCTCCGTGCGCGGCTGCACCCCCGTCTCGGCGCCAGCGATAATGCCGGTCGGCGCGATGGAGAGAGGGATCGTCACGTTGCGAGCGAAGTACGCGGCGTAGCGACTGGTCCCCGTGACCGTCACCTTCACCTTGCGATGTTTCGTGTCACCGAACTCCTGGAGCAGACCGCTGAACGGTGCCGTCGACGGGTCGGTGGCCGCGGGCGGATACGCCACCTGCACCGGCGGAAGCGTGGCAGAGCCTTCGGTAGTAGTGGGGCCCGACGCCTCGGTGTCGATGGGGTCGACCCAATCCAGATGGATGTCGACACGGCTCGTGCTCTTCGGATGCAGGTTCACCGTTCCCGCAACGCTCGCAGCGGTGCTCGTCGACGACCGCGTGGCCACCAGTCCGGCAGCGAGCACATTTGGTGAACGCAGCGGGATCTGCACGGCGTGCACGAAGCGCATTGCGGTGGAAGGGGTGACCTGTCGGTTGATGCCCTTCGCCACCCGATCCAGGCGACCGACGAGGCCTGGGGGACTCTTGGACTTGAGCAGGCTTACACCCGCGAGGTGATCGATCATCGATGCCGTGGGCACCGAACTCAGCGACACCTCGAACTGCTCACCCTGCGGCACCCACACCTCCACCGTGCGTGCCACCACGTCCTCGTGAAAGCCGAACACCGTGCCCATCGGCTTGGGCACCAAGCTGATCTGCCAGCCGCGTGCGTTGTACCACTCCGCCGAACGCACCGGGTCGAAGTTCACGGCGTGTTCCGCGATGCCAGACGCCGTGAGCCGCATGCCCGAAATCGCAGGATCAACCAACCACGGGGGCTGCACCACCGGGTCGGTGAAGAACGGCGTCGGGTTCACTGCATCGGTCGACGCCGGGTCTGCCACCCCGATATACGACAACGGCATCCACCCCGGCGATGCCCCCACGCCCAACTTCTGCCCGTCGCGCTGTTGCAGCAATGCATAACTGTCGGCAGCGTTGACAAAGCCATCGAGCGCGCCATGCAACTCCACCGTGTGCGCACTCGCTGCGGGCGGCACGGCATGGCGTGTGGAACGCACCGATGTGTCGAGCGTGTCGGACTCATCAACGCTGCGCGTCACGAGTTCGGCCATCGCCTCACCCATCGTGAGTGGTGCCTGCTGCGCCAACGCCGGCGGGGGCAGCGGGTCGAAACGCAAATACGGGGTGAGAGCCGTGGGCCGCCCGCTCGTGCCGAGCGCGCCTGCGGTCTCCAGCGAGGGCCCGTTTCCGGCCAGGTCGGCGGTGCGCAGCCGGAATCGATAGTGGTGCCCGAAACGGAGCGCTGGCAGCGAACTCCTCGTCGGCGCGACGCCGATGGTGAGGGCCAAATCCGGATGCGTGGGGTCGGGGTCGGCGGCGGTGGCGTTGCTGCCGTCGGACGTCAGTGCTTTGCCGGGCTTCGGTGCCACGAGACTCCAGCCCGACCACTCCACCAACGATTCGCTGATGTGCATGTCGGGGTTCACCACCGATGGGTCCGCCGTGGAGGTCATCGCCGTGGTGATGACCCCTTCGTTGAGAAACAGGGCGGGATAGCCGAGGCCGGTCGTGTCGTCGGGTGCGCTGACAGAGATGGACGCTCGTGTCGCAAGGTAGCTGAGGTCGCGACGGGTGAGGGCGTACCACTTGCCCCGCTCTTCATCCCACACGTCGACGCGATAACCACGAACGAGGTCGTCGAGGTACAACTTCGCATCGCCCGGCGATGCAGCCAACAAACTGGCGCTGCGCTGGAGCGACTGCACCACGTCCTTCGCCCGGTCGGCTCGCAACAAGCGAAGACCACCTTGGCGCGGTGCCGGCGTCTCCATCGTGGCGGGCGTGCTACCGCCGCCCGGTGGGAGCGCCGCCACCTTTCGATAGGTGTGGGCAAGGTTGGCAGTCTTCAGCGCAGTGCCCTCCACATCCAGCGACACCACACCCCAGCCATCCACCTTCTGCGAATCCAAAGCCGAGGTGAGGTCCACCATTCGGTCGGTAGTGATGAACGAAAACGATTTCGGCGCGGCCAAGAACGTGGGCGGGACCACAGCCGTCAGTGGGGTCACCACGTCGCCAGCGGCGTTGCCGAACATCTCCACCGACACCCGCACCCAGCGCGTGGATTTCGCGAGTGACATCTGCACTTCGTAGTCGGCCACGAGGCCAAGTTGCCTCAACAACTGGGGGTGGTCCTGCAACAACGCGATCGCTCGATGGAAGTCGATCTGTGGCACGTTCACGGCAGGATTCGCTGCTAGGTAGGCGGCTGAGGTGCGCGGCTCAAGGAAGGTGAGCAACTGCAGGTGGTCGGCAAGTGCTTCGTTCGCAGTACCCGCAAGTGGGCGAGTGGATCCGCTCGCCGCGACTCGTCCCCACGGAGGCGTCTGACGGCCACTGCCGAGCGCGGTCTCGATGACCGACGACACGTCCTTGGCCGAGTTCGGGTCGCCCACCTTCGACGCACTGCCCAACAGACCCAACAGCTGTGTGGGGGTTGGAGCATCGGTCTCGTGGCTCACCAGGAGATCGGTGAGAAACCTCGTCTGATAGTCGTGCAACGCCTTGGCGGGGAAGCTACGAAACGTAGCGCTGCCGTATCTGCCGACGAACGCGGTGGGGTTGAATGGATCCACCGGCATCGAACCGAGGAACAACGCCTGCCACAGGCTCAGGTCCGGGGCCGCTGAGATCGCTGTGGCGAAGCCGCTCCCCGTGGGCACCAACGAGGCATCGAACTGCTCAATGATCATCGACTTCGGCATGAAGGCGGGCCAGATCTCGAACAGCGGGAACGAGGCAAGCGTGTTCTCCAAGGCCGATGCGGGCACCAGTCGAGGGGACATGTGCACCGAGAACCGCAACGTGGGTGCGTTCGCACCGACGCCGGGACCGGCAGGAAGTGTGGTGGCAACGATCTGCTGTGTGGCCATGGGGATTCCTCAGATTCCGAATGCGCCCACGTAGGCGCCCCAGTCGGTGACCGTCATGAAGTCGGCAATGGTGGGCTGAGCAGGCGCCAGCATCGGCCCCACCGGCAGCGCCGCCGAGGCAGCCCGGAGCGCCGCCGGTGCTGCGCCGCCATCGCCACCGGCAAAGGTCTTCTCCACCTCGGTGCTGACGGTGGTGGAGAAGAACGCGATCTCGATGGTGAAGCTCACCATCGCCCGACCTTTCGCCACACCCGGCGGGCTGACGTAGGTGAGCGACAGCAACACCTCGGCCGACAAGGTGATGATGCCCAGCACCTCCACACGCCCGTTGAGGCGGAAGTAGCCCTGTAGCTCCACCAGGTCGGGTTCCGACTTCACCATGAAGTGAATGCCAGCCATCACGCTCACGTTGCCGCTGGCGATACCCAAGTCGAGTTGCACCGCGGCACCGAACTCCAGCGAGATCTCCAGACGGCGTACACCGTTCACGCCAACTTCGAGTTCGAAGAAGCCGCCGCCGCCGAGGAACCCGACCGTGATGAGGAACGGGCTCTCGGCACGGCTCACATGGAACGCAGCCGTGAGCGGTTGGTCGTCGAACGGCACCGTGAGCAACATGCCCACACGCAGGTTGCCCAACGAGAACACGCCCACCGACAGCGTGGGAATGCCCAACTCGAATCCGGCGGCCACGTGCGTGGTGTCGACGTCGAAGATGGGGCTGAAGTCGAGGCCGCTGCCACCGCCACCACCGCCACCACCGCCGCCGAGGAGGCCGCCTTCGGGCAACAGCTTGGCCGCCAAGGTCTTGATGAAGTTCAACGCACCGTCGAAGTTCACCGCCCGGATGTTGGGCGTTACCTGCGGGTCGGCACCCGTATGGGCGGCAAACGTGATGGACGCGAAGTCGATGACCACGAACCGAGTGGTACCCGAACCGAACAGCGAGATCTGGAACTCGTTCAACGAGGCGGCGGCGGAGGCCGATGCCTGCACCTCGGGAATCGACGGCGTCTTCGGCACCGCCAGCTTCACGGTGACGGTCACCTCGATGCACAGCGTGGTGACACCCGACGCCGGCCCACCCACCCAGTTGGGACTGGCAGAGGTGAGGAACACCTCGTCGCCCGAGGTCTCGGGCACGCTCTTCAACTTGTCGGTGCACCACCGATACGAGATGGTGAGACCAACCGGAATCCGCTGGCCCAAGAGGTCGTCATAGACGACGCTCGTGGAAAAGCCGGGAATCGACGGCAACTGAGGATCGAACGAGGGAATGCTGGGCAGCAGATCCAGCAACGAGGTGAGGTCGATGCCACCGAACAGTTGCGGCAGACCTGAGAACCACGACGTCGGGTCGAATGCGAAGTTGCCCGTGCTGCCATCGAGGATGTCGGGGAACCCGAGTTGCGGGAAGTTGCCGCCGAAGGAGCCGAGGGCTGCCGACAGACCCGAGAGCGAGAAGTTCGGGCTCGCCAACGCACCCAGCGACCCGAGGTCGGGGAACGTGATGTCGAGCGAACCGAAGCCCGCCTTCGGGATGAACGCTGCGAACACCTGCACCGTGCTGTTCAAGCCGTCGAAGCCGAGGTCGAGGAACATCTTCGGGAACGTGAACGCGAAGTCGCTCACACTGCCGGCAAAGCCACGCATGGTCTCGAGCGTGATGCCGGCAAAGTCCATCGAGGGGATACGCACCGAGAAGCTCGGTACGCCGAACATCGAGATCACCGAAGTGGGGAACGACGTGGAGCCCGGTTCCATGCCGGGAAGTTCCGGCGCGAAGCCAATGCGCAAGCCGTCGAGCTTGATGCTGCGCCGCGCTTCGGGCACCAGGTCGTAGTTCGCCTTCAGGCTGGGCCAGCTCGCCTTCGGGAACGCGTTCCGCACGAAGGCGAGGGGAATCTTCACCCGATGCTCTCTGCCGAGCTTGTCGGTGACCGTGCTGTCGAAACGGAAGCAGTCGCCGGCGACGATGGGCAAGAACGCATCCACGATGTTGATCGCCGGGACACCCGGACCAGATCCCAACGCAGCGGGCGTCATCGGCGGGCTGGCCTCGGTGTGGATGGTGACCTTCGTGAACGGGAAACCGCGGGTGATGTTCGTCTCGTCGGCCCCGTCGGCCAAGAACGTGCGGGTGCGCTCGCGTACCACCAGAAACTCGAACTCCTGCAGATACGCGACAGGGCCTGTCGCTGCACCCGTTCCGGAGGGAGCGGCGAACACGCGCTCGGTGACACGCACCTGCGACGCACGATGACCGGTCGGGTAGAGGTAGCCCGCCGTCACCACCTTCACATAGACGTCGCGACCGGCAAAGGCGCGGTGCACGTACGCCTCCAGATCCAATGGCCCAGCCGCTGTGAACTGACCAGAGATATCGGCCGTGGCACCGAGCGCCGACATGCGGAACTTGTGCGCAGTGAGCGTGGGTGCTTCCGACCACAGGAGGCCCACCTTCGAGCGATCCGTGGTCTTGCGCACCAGTTGGTACTTGTCGTTTTGCGTAGGCAGCGTGATGAAACCCGGGTTCGGCGACGCCGTGTTGGCACTGACCGCTGGCGGGATCGGGGCGGCCACGTAGTCGTTCTCGGTCGTCCACACCGCGCGAAGCGCCGCAGCGCCACCGGTGACGCCATCGATCAGCGCCGTCGACCACACCTCGGTGCGAGTGGAGCGCGTGACTGGAGCGGTACGCGACGCCCACCTGCCACTCGGCGTGGGGGTGATGACCATGCCATACGGGAACTCGATCGCGGTCTGGAAGGCCGACGGCTCGACCAGAGGAATCAGCGCTCCGAACTTGTCGACAGCACGCCCGCGATTCGCAGCCGGCACCAGCGTGGGGCTGAACGCAGGATTCGACCAATTCAGTAACCCGGCTGTGGTGTAGGGGATGATGAAATCCAGCGACGGTGAGACCGTGAACACCAGTCGGCTTGGCGACGCGATCCGTGACCGAAGCGGAAGACGGCGATGATGCTGGAGGGTCGACCCTGCCCCCGTGGAGTAACCGGCCAGCCCGCCAGTTGCGGTGGGGGCGATGGCGCCCTGCGCAGACGTAGGTGTCTCTCCACTCATGTAGAGCGCTTCCTCCGCCACGTGCTGAGGCTCGAACTCGACTACAAGGAATGACGGCTTGGTGACGTCGTACTTCACCACACGCTTCGCACCGCTGACGGTTGCGACTCGGAGGTTGCGGAACCTCAGCCGCACATCGATGAGGTCCTTCGTGCGGGTGAGGCGTAGATCGAAGTTCGACGGGTCCACCACCGGCACGATGGGCGCAGCACTTGCCCTGCCATCGCTCAACCCCAATGCGGTGACCGACACCGTGCCGGCCAACATCGCCAAGAAGCGTCGACGCGACGGCGGGGGCGCGAACCAGTCGGTGTCGGCGTTGACGACGTCTGCTTCGACCTCTTCCACCGCAACCCCCTGCGCTGCTGACTTCGACGAGCGTAAAACGACCGTGGGTGCGAAGTCAGGTGAACTCTTGATCAAACGAGGAACAAAAACTTCGCCCCCAGTGCTGGTCAGCCACCTACCGTGATATCGACTCTCCTGTCATCTGGACACTGTTCTCGTACGATGCCCCAATGATTCCGTCGCTCGTAGAGTTCCGCCGCGAACTGCACGCCCACCCCGAACTCGCACATCAAGAGCACGGCACCGCCGCCCGG
Source organism: uncultured Acidimicrobiaceae bacterium (assembly GCA_903919455.1). GTDB lineage: Bacteria > Actinomycetota > Acidimicrobiia > Acidimicrobiales > Ilumatobacteraceae > UBA668. Next base: position 26,949 of record CAIXIJ010000034.1, read on the forward strand.
GTGGTGGCGTTCCTCGAGCCGCTCGGCCCCGATCACATCCTTACCGGCATCGGCGGCACCGGCGTGGTGGCCACATTCGACAGCGGTGTGGAGGGCCCGACACTGCTGTTCCGAAGCGAGCTCGACGCTCTGCCGATCGAGGAACTCGGTATCGACGGCCATACCTCCAGGGTTGAAGGTGTGTCGCACAAGTGCGGTCACGATGGTCACACGGCCATGGTGTGCGGCCTCGCTCAGCGACTGTCGGCGCAACGCCCGACGCGAGGCAAGGTGCACCTCCTGTTCCAACCGGCGGAGGAAACTGGCACGGGTGCGGCCGCTGTGCTGGCCGATCCGCAGTTCAGCGACGTCCGCCCCGACGTGGGGTTCGCCATCCACAACATGCCCGGGTTCCCGATGCACTCGATGGTCATCAAGCCCGGCAGCATCACGGCGGCCGTGCGCAGCCTGGTGCTGCGGTTCACCGGCCGCACTGCTCACGCCAGCGAACCGGAGAAGGGCGAGAACCCCTCGTTGACGATCGCCGATCTCCTGCACGGATGCGACAACCTCAACGTGCACGACATCGCATCAGCAGACTTTCGTCTCATCACGCCGGTTCACGTGCGCATCGGGTCGGTCGCGTATGGCGTGTCGGCTGGCGATGGCGAAGTGCACCTCACCATTCGCACCGTGGCCAACGCCGGTCTCGCCAACCTGCAGCATCGCATCGAGACGCTGGCGCAGACTCTTGCTGATCGCGACGGGCTACGCCTCGACGTGGAGGTGGTAGAGGACTTCTTCGCCAACATGAACGACCCTGCCGCCACCGAGATGGCGATGCGAGCAGCCGCCGAATGCGGTCTCGACGTGATCACCCCATCGGTGGGCCTCCGCGGCGGCGAAGACTTCGGCCTGTTCACCGAACGATTCCCGTGCTGCATGGTGTTGCTGGGCGCGGGAGTCGACTTCCACCCGATCCACAACCCGAACTACGACTTCCCCGACGAACTGATCGATACGGGTGTCGCTCTGTACGAACGAATCGTGCGGAACGCGCTCGGCTGACCGGCGCGCCCACTGGGACGCACGCGAACCCGGGTCACTACCATCCTGCGACGATGCCCAGCCGTAACGACGCCATCTCCATCCTCACCGCCAGCGGCATGCCGTTGGAACTCGCCGAGGTCGCCACCCATCGCGGAACCGAGGTGGGCTTCGTGAACGGCCCCCAGACCTTGCGCGAGATGTACGCCGAGACCGCCACCGGTGCAACGTTTCTCGTGTATGGCGACGAGCGCCTGACGTTCGAAGACACCTACCGTCGCTCTGCCGCCATCGCTCACGCACTGGTGTACGACATGGGCGTGGAGCCGGGCGACCGAGTGGCCATCTCCATGCGCAACTACCCCGAATGGGTGCAGGTGTTCATGGCCGCCACCTCAGTGGGGGCGATCGCCGTGGCGATGAACGCGTTGTGGCAGGCCGAGGAGATGGAGCACGGGCTCCGCGACTCCGGCGCCAAGGTGCTCTTCGCCGACCAGGAACGGCTCGACCTGCTTGCCCACATCGACGACGACGTGCGCCGTCAGGTACGGGTGATCGCGGTTCGCCAGATTGCCGGTGCCGATGGTGCCGAGCCCCTGGAGCAGGCGCTGTCGCTGATCGGCGACGTGGCCATGCCGCCCGCACGCGTGCGGCCCGACGACCCGGCGACGATCTTCTTCACCTCCGGGTCCACCGGCTTCCCGAAGGGCGTGCTGTCCACCCACCGCCAAGCGATGACCGCCACCTACATGCGTGAGCTCGGCGATCTCGTTCCCGATGTGATGCGCGGTCTGGCGCCCGAAGACGCCCGCGCTCCGAGGTCGGTGGCGTTGCTCACCATCCCGCTCTTCCATGTCACCGCGTCGCACGCCATCTTCCTGCCCTGCTTTCGCTCGCAGTGCGCGCTGGTGAGCATGCGCAAGTGGGACCCCGACGAAGCGGCCATGCTCATCGAGCGCGAACGGGTCGACTACTTCGTGGCTCCGCCGGCCATCACCCACGACCTCGTACGTGCCGCCAAGACCACGGCGCGAGACCTCTCGTCGCTGAAGCTGGTTGGCGGTGGCGGTGCTGCCCGCCCGCCGGAGCAGGTGCGCCAGATTGCCGACACGATGAAGGATGTGGCCCCGAGCACGGGATGGGGTATGACCGAGACCAACTCGCTCGGCACCAGCATCGGCGGCAACGAGTACCTGCAACACCCCGAGAGCAGCGGCGTCTGCATGCCCACCATGACGTTCCGCATCATCGGCGAAGACGGCTCGACGGTCACCGATGGCGGCCCCGGCGAACTGCAGGTGCGCGGCACCTCCGTGTTCGAGGGTTACTGGAACCGGCCCGATGCCAACGCAGCGTCGTTCGACGATGGCTGGTTCCGCACCGGCGATGTGGCCCGCATCGACGAGGAGGGCTACCTCTACATCGTCGACCGCTTGAAGGACCTCATCATCCGCGGTGGCGAGAACATCGGCTGCGGACAGGTGGAAGCCGCACTGGCTTTGCACCCCGCAGTGCACGAAGCAGCCGTGTACGCCGTGCCCGACGAACGGTTGGGCGAGGAAGTGGGCGCCACCGTCTACATCACCGACGAAGTCACGGTGGATGAACTGCGCGACTTCGTGCGCCCGCACCTGGCCGCCTTCGCCGTGCCGCGCTATCTCACGCTCACCCGCGAGCCGCTGCCGCGCGTGGCGAGCGGCAAGCTGTTCAAGCACCGACTGCGCGACCAAGCGATTGAGGCCCTCGGCCTTCGCTAACCCCGGTCCCGTCCCACCTCGCGCCGCCCTTCCCCCGCGCGCCGCCCTTCCCCCAAAAAGCTCGAACTTGTCGCGGGCCGACCACCATCGATGGTGGTCGAGCCGCGACAAGTTGGGGTGAGTACGCTCCGGCGAGGCCGCGGAAGACTGGGGCGGGGTCGGGTTGGAGTGCGTGGGGGGTGAGGGTGCCGTGAAGGGGTGGAACGCGAGGACGTGGGGCGTGCGTGCCCTTGCCGCACTGCTCGGCGCGGTCGGTCTGTGGTTCCTGATCGCCTGGGTGATGAGCAGCGATCGCGCCATCGGCTTTCGCGACGAAGGCCTGTACCTGCTCGCCGCCGACCCGCCCACTCGCACCGCTGCCTGGGTGACCCCCTTCGGCTGGGGCACGAAGCCGTTCTTCTGGCTCGTGGGGTACGACATCGCCGACCTGCGCACGCTCGCCGTGTGGGTGATGGTGATCGTGGGCGGCGCGCTGGGCTGGGCGATCTCGCGCTGGCTCCACGGTGGCAACCCCAGCGAACGCAGGTGGGTGGTCGCGGGTTCAACGGCGGTGGGCGCCCTTGGCGCACCAATGCTGTTCGCCAGCCTGCTTCGCACGCCGGGCTACAACTGGGTGAACCTCATCGGGCTGAGCGTTGCGGCCGCTGGAGCGGTGCTGGCCCGCACCATCGGTGCAGGCTCGCTGTGGCGCGATCGACGTGCACACGCGGCAGCCGCGCTCATCGCCTTCGGCACCTGTTTCGCCATTCCCGCCAAACCCTCGAGCGCTCCACTGATGCTGGGCGCCACGGCCGCCGTCGTGCTGCCCCACCTGCGTCGCCGTACCCCCGCGTTCGCAGTGCTCGTCGGCGGGTGGGGTGTGGGCTTCACCACCCTTGCCGTGGCAACGCGCGTCTGGCCGGTGAACTTCCTGTCCACGCTCTGGCGCTCTGCACAGTTCCCGCCCTTGCACGAGAACCAGACCATCGGTGGTGCGTTCCACGACCTGCTGCGAACACCGAAAGTTGCCGTACGGGAGCTCCGACACCTGCAGCCAGCTGCCCTGGCGCTCGTTGCGCTGGCCATCGTTGCGGCCGTCGCGCTGCGACGCCGACC
>CAIXIJ010000035.1 GCA_903919455.1 uncultured Acidimicrobiaceae bacterium
GAACGTCACGGTGCCGCCGTTCACCGGGACGGCTGCGGTCACGGTGGCAGTGACCGTGAAGCTGCCGGGCCAGGTGGGGCTCGCGGGGCTGAAGGTGACGGCGGTCGTGGTGCTGCCGTAGGGCGCAATCGGTGCCGAGGTCTCCGACCGGGCGCTCTCGCCGGCCGAGTTCAGCGCCGTCACATCGAACGAGTAATCGGTGCCGATGGTGAGTGCACTGATCGTGGCACTGTCGGCGTCACCTGCCACCGATGTGTACGAAGCGCTGCCGTTCACGTAGACCCGATACTCGCTGATCGGGTCGCCGTGGTCGTTCGAGGCGAGCCAACTCACGAGAGCGCTCTGGTTCATTCCGGTTCCCACCACGTTCGTGGGGGCGTCGGGGGTGGCGATGGCGATTGCGATGGTGGCTTCGCCGATGTCGGTGTTGCCATGGCCGGCGAGAACCAGGCGGTACTCCAGGCCGGCGTCGAGGGTTGCCTCGGCCACCGGAGAGCGGCCGTAGGGGTCGTCGTTGCTGGCCAGCACGTTGCCGTCGGCGTCGGTGAGCACCAATGTGGGGTGCCATGCCGTCGTGGGCGTGGCTCGAACGGTGTACGAGGTGCTGGCGTCGGCGGTGAACGCCCACCAGGTGGCGTGTTCGTGGGCCTCGGCGCCCACTGGAAATGCGCTGAGACCATTGCCGGTGTTTTCGCCCGTGAAGCTGCACGGTGGTGCGCACGGCAACGCCACCGCAGCGAACGGGGAGGTGCCGCCACCGAGGGCGTGGACGACGGTAGGTGCCGGTTGGATGACCGTCACGGCACCCACGACGACGATGGCCAGACACGCGCCGATGGCGCGGGAGGTTCGAGCGATGTTCATCGCGGTCTCCTTTGGTTCACACCGGTGGCCTGGTCTCGCTGGACCTATGGCCGCCACGCAGCGTTCTCACTTCAGAGTGTGAGCGCTTCACCACTGTTCGTCCATATGACGGTCGTCACGGGGGCGGTACTGGGCGGCGTGGGCATCGTATTGGGCCGCTGCGGCCCGATCCGATGCCCACGCCGCATCAGTCGATGCGGGTGGTCGTCAGGCGGCGACCACGGGGAACTCGTCGAACCAGATCGGGTCGGGGTCGCAACCAATGGCCAGGCTGCGCACCCGGTCGCCATCGGTGAGCAGTACGTCCATCAATTGCAGCCCTTGGGCCATGTGCATGCGGCGCAGCGCCTGGTAGCCGTGGCGGTCGTCGTTGGTGGGTGGGCCGGGCGGCACCGATGGATGCACCACCACGCACAGGGTTTGGCAGAACGGGGCTTCCGCCCCGGGCGGCGCGCAGTGGCCCACGAACAGGCCCACTTCGGCGGGGGCGTCGAGCAGGATGGCTGTGATGTGCCGGTGCTCGTCGAGCAGCAGCAGTGCCTCGTGGCGGATGGGCAGCGCGTCGGGCAGATCCATGGCCAAGGACACGGCATCACCGAACTCGGCGACCACCAACGGGTTGTCGGGGTCGGGTGTGTAGATGTACCACTCTTGGTCGAATGACTCGAGTGTGAGCGCGTTGGAGCGCCGACGGGGCAGCCGGAGACGTGGCCTCAACGACATAGGGACCTCCCGAAACGAGAATGAATGTTCCGGGGGAAGCCGTGGAGGCGGAGAGTATCAGCGTGTCAGAGGAGATCGGCCAGCTTGGGCGCGATGTCTTCGGGGGTCACGATCGGGCTGCACCGTTCGGCCACGTTGCCGTCTCGGTCGATGATGAACTTTTCGAAGTTCCATGCCACGTCGGCACCATCGGTCTGCTCGCGCAGCCACTGGTACAGCTCGCAGGCACCTTCGCCGTTCACATCGATCTTGGAGAACATGGGGAACGTGGCGCCGTAGTTGCTGGTGGCGAATTCCAGGATCTCCGCGTCAGTGCCAGGTTCCTGTGCACCGAATTGGTTGCACGGGAAGGCGAGCACACTGAAGCCCTGGTCGGAGAGTTCGTCGTGAAGCGTACGCAGACCTGCGTACTGGCCGGTAAGGCCTCAATTACTCGCGACGTTGACGATGAGGAGTGCCTTGCCGCGGTAGTCGGCGAGGTTCACATCCTCACCGGTGATGGACCGCATGGTGAGGTCGTACAGATGGCTCATGGGTGCGAGTGTAGGCGGCGGTCGTGCACGTATGCACTGACGTGGCTGCCCAAAACCAGCAGCGGCCAGGCAAGTGCGGCAAACGCCAGTGCCAGCCCGTAGGCCCACCAGGCAGTGAGCGGCAGTTCGAAAATGCGGCGACCAGTGGGGATGATGAACGCTGCGGCGAACAGTGCGCTCATCACCAGTACCAGAATGCGGCGCAGGTGGTTCAGCGGCATGGACACACGAGCAAGGTTCATCAACGCCACCAGACCGGCCACCAGCACGGCGACCGTGCGGGCGTGAGCGGCATCGATGCTGTGGTCGAGTTGGGCGATCTGGAACACGGCCATGGTGGATGCGGCGATCACCACGCCGGCGGGAATGGCCCTGCCGAGGACGCGCTGCAGGAAGCCCTCCTGCACGCGTTGGTCGTTCGCCTCCAGCGCCAGGAAGAACGCCGGGGTGCCGATGGTGAGCCAGCTCAACAGTGTGAGGTGGATGGGCTGCAACGGGTAGGCCAGCGCGAACACGCCCGTGAGCAACGACAGCACCACCGAGTACGCGGTCTTGGCGAGGAACAGACTGGCGACTCGCTCGATGTTGTTGATGACGCGGCGGCCTTCGGACACCACGGGTGGGAGTGCGGAGAAGTTGGAGTCCAGCAGCACCAACTGCGCCACGCTGCGGGTGGCCTCGCTGCCCGATGCCATGGCAATGCCGCAGTCGCTGTCCTTCAACGCCAGCACATCGTTCACGCCATCGCCGGTCATGGCCACGGTGTGCCCCTGTGCCTGCAGCGCCTTCACCATGGCGCGCTTCTGGTGTGGGGTGACGCGACCGAACACGGTGTTCGCCGCCACGGCTTCGGCAAACTCGGGCGTGTCCTCGGCGGGCAGCGTGGTGGCGTTCACGTTGGACTCCCACCCGGCCAGACCGGCGCGTCGTGCGACAGCGCCGACCGTGACGTTGTTGTCGCCGCTGATGACCTTCACGGTGACGCCTTGCTCGGCGAAGTAGCGAAGGGTGTCGGGCGCATCGGCGCGCACGATGTCGTCGAGCAGCACCAGGCCGACGGGTTGCACGGAGGGCAATGCCGCATCGCCATCGGCGAGAGCGGTGTCGGCGGTGGCCAGCACCAGCACGCGACTACCGCTGGCGGCATGGCCTTCCACTTGCGCTCGCAGATCGCCCGCGAAGGCCGGCCCGAGCACGTTCTCCGGAGCGCCGAGCACCCAGTTGCCGCGTTCGGCGAAGCTCATCGCGCTCCATTTGCGAGCGGACGAGAACGGCACTCGGCCGGTGACGGTCCAGCCTGGCGACGTGGGGTAGTACGCCTTCAATGCGCTCGAAGTGGCGTTGGGGTCGGGGTCGAGATGAGCCAGCGCAGCGAGTGCCGCATCCAGATCCAGCGAAGCTCCGGCACCGAGCGACTCCACAGCGGACACCTGCAGGGCGCCTTCGGTGATGGTGCCAGTCTTGTCGGCACACAGTACGTCCACGCGGGCGAGCACCTCGATAGCCGGCATCTCCTGCACCAGACAGCGGCGCTTGGCCAAGCGCACCACGCCGGCGAAGAACGCCACGCTGGTGAGCAGCACGAGGCCTTCGGGCACCATGCCCACGAGGCCGGCCACGGTGCTGATGATTGCTTCCTGCCATCCGGAGTCGCGGCGCCAGAACTGGCTGCTCGCCAAGAGCAGACCAACCGGGATGATGGCGTAACCCACCCAGGCGACGATGCGGTTCACGTCGTTGCGCAGCGGCGAGTTCACCAGCGTGAATCGACGGGCCTCCTCGGCCAACTTCGCCGCATAGTTCTCGGCGCCCACCTTGGTGACCATCATCCGGCCGGTGCCAGCCACCACGGCGCTGCCGCTGAGCACGTCGGCACCATCGATCTTCACCACCGGGTCGGCCTCGCCGGTGAGCAGCGATTCGTCGATCTCGAGATTGTCGTAGGTGAGGATCACGCCATCGGCCACCACCTGCACACCGGCGCGGAGCTCCACCACGTCGTCCTGCACCAACTCGTGGACCTGCAGTTCCACCACCTGCCCGTCGCGCACGGCCTGCGCCTTGGGGGCATTGATGACGCTCAGTTGATCGAGCACTTTCTTGGCGCGCAGCTCTTGATAGATGCCGATGACGCTGTTGAACACGATGACGCCGGCGAACAACGCGTTCTTCGGCGACCCGGCGGCGATGACCAGCGCGGCGAGTGTGCCGACCACGAAGTTGATCGGGGTGAGCACGTTGCCGCGGATGATCTGAGCGACCGTGCGGGTGGGTGCCTCGGGCACATCGTTCACGAGACCGCGAGCGACGCGGTCCGCAACTTCGGCGGCGGTGAGGCCAAGGGTGGAGTCCGTCACGTGGGCGACGCTACCGGCCTAGCGTGGTGCCGTGCCTGTCACTGATGAGACCTATTTGTTGCTCACCACATTTCGCAAGAGCGGCGAGGGTGTGCCCACCGCCATCTGGATCGCGGCGCTTCCCGACGGCTCGTGTGGATTCACCACCGAGGTGAACTCCGGCAAGGTGAAGCGAATCCGCAACAACCCAGCGGTCACCCTGCAGCCGTGTGATGTGCGCGGCCGGGTGAAGGAGGGTTCGGTGGTCACCCATGCCACGGCCGAGGTGTTGCTGGGGGAGGACGCCAAGGAGGTGCGTGCTGCGATCGTGCGCAAGCATTCGGTGATGACCAAGTTCCTTGCACTCGGCGATGTTGTCCGTCGACTGTTCCGCAAGGCCGATACCACCGAGTGCGCCATCCGGATGGTGCTGCAGCCATGAGCGCGGAGGCGCTGCCCGATCTCTCGATCGTGGAGGCTGCCGTGTGCGAGGCCGTGCGTCGGAAGGACGCCACCGGGTTGCGCATCCTCGGCCACGGTGAGATCAGCATCGTGCTGGGCTGGCCGGCCGATCAACCGGTGCATGCGTTGAAGCGGGTGCCGCCCTTCCGCTCGCGTGCGTTGGCCGAGCAGTACGTCGGCGTTGTGGAGCACAACCTGCATCTGCTGCGCGCTGCGAATGTGCCGGTGTGGCCCACCGAACTGCACATCACTGAGCGTTCCGACGGCAGCGCGGTGGTGTTCCACCGCCAACCGGTTGCCGACTCGGCCCAACTCGGTACGAACGTGCTGCGCTCGGCCGAACCGAGTTCCGATCACCCGCTGCTGGTTGCCATCGTGCGGCACGCCGCAGCGGTGGTGGCCCCCGGAGTGGGTTTCGATGTGCAGGCCGCGAACTGGATATGGGACGGCACCGACGCGCACCAGCTCGACTTCACGTCGCCGTTCCTCCTCGACCACACCGGCAAGGATCTGCGATTCGACACCTCTGGGTTTCTCAGTGAGTACCCAGCGTTGCTGCGGCCGGTACTGAAGCGGGAACTCTTGAAGGTGATCGTGCGCTACACCACCGCGGAAGGTGCCATTGGCGACATGGTGGCGAACCTTCACAAGGAAGGGCTCGATGCGTGGATGGACCCCGCCATCGAGGCGGCGCGTCGCGATGCCGGTGTGGTCATCGACCGAGCGGCTGCCACGAAGATGTTCGAGGACGACAAGAAGTTGATGCCGCTCACGCTGAAGCTGAAGAAGGGTCAGCGTTGGTGGGTCACCCATACCGGGCGTCACTACGAGACGCTGCTGCCCGAGCGAACTACCTACGACCGCTAAACCTCTGCGGCGGCTGCCACTCGGTCGCCGTGCAACAGGCGCAGTGACACGGCCATCCATGGCAGCGTCAGCGAGGCCACCACTGCGGACACCAGATTCACCACGGCGAATGACGAGTCGGTGACGAGCAGGACCATCGTGCCGATGAACGGACCGGCGAAGACGCCGAGCGAGAACACGGTCAACATCATTCCCATCATTCGAAGGCGCTGACCCTTTCCGAGAACGCGAGCACGACGGAACGATGCGACCACGCCGCTGTGGTCCGCGTCGCTCGTGCTGGGAGCGAGCCCCCAGAGCAGGGCAACCAGTGCAGCGACCACGGGAAACGTCGCGAGGAACGAGAACAACAGGAGGAAGGCCGCAGCGGAGCGAAGTGTGGTGGAACTCCAGGTGCGTTGCAGAATGCCCCGAGGATCGTTGCCGGCGTCCAGATCGCCAGCCAGTTTCACCGAGGCGGCGTGTGCGTAGATGCCGACAGGAATGGACACTGCGAGCCCAGCGAGGATCGCCAGTGTTGCGCCACCGCCGCTGCCCCGCCCCACCAGATCGGTGAGATTGTCGAAGAACGACAGGCGAAGAAGTGCGGCCTGCAGCAGGGTGGCGGTCGCGCCGCCCGCCAGGATCAAGAACATGATGGATGCGAACCTTCGCCGCTGTTCGAAGATCAAACGCGCTGCACCGCGGAGGATCTGACCGTTTCGTCGTCGGGCAACGAGTGGCAGGGGAAGGTCGGGTGACCACAGCGTTCGCTTCACCCCGACGACGATCAGCAGCACGAGCGCCAGTAGCCCAGTCGACACCAACCAAGGCCGGTCGAGGAGGCGGATGAACAGGACGGAGCCCGCTCGACTCGCGCTACAGAAGAAGTCTGTGACTCGCGATCCCAGCGGCGGCAAGCTGACGCTGCCGTCGCGTCCTTCCTCCTCCATCCAGGTGATCGGCCGTGCCCATTGGCCCTTGGTGATGGGTCCGGTGGGGCCGTTGTTGAACGTCGGTTGGCGCTCGCCCCATCGGCCTTCGAAACCGAGCCAGGCGAACTCGCCGCTCGTCGGGGGTTGCTCGGGCATCATCACGACAGCGGGCGTGATGCGGGTGGATGGGCCGCGAGTGTCGTCGCAGCCGAAGCCGGAAGCGGCGCTCTTTCCGAACCAGTGGTTGGGCGAGTAGTAGGTGGCGTGCGAACCGGTGCCGGGATACAGCACCGGGTGGGCGCCATCCTTCGTGACACGGGACCAGGCTCGACGCTCGCTGCCCTCGTGCTGGGCGACCGCCACCTCTACCGGTTCGGTGCGCAGTGCCGCAGCAGCGTCGGCGGCATCGAACGCCAATTGGAGCATCTCCCAGTCGCCCTCGTGGCGGTCGTTCCAGTCGTTGTAGACCCAGAACACCCAGTACTGCACGACCAGGCGACCGGGGTGGATCACCTCGCTCGCCACGCGGGCATAGACGGTGGGATGGGCGGCCATGCCGGTGGAGTCGAACCATTGCTCGTAGTTGCACCCCGGATCGAGCGCGTTGCCCGGCAGATCGAGGTAGGCGTCGTTGGGTGCTGCCGTCAGGTCGTCGGCGGCCGGGCCGGTGGCGATCACACTGCCGTCGGCGGCACGTAGTAGCACGGCGCTCTGGCCAAGCACGGCCTCCACGGGGGCCGGTGAGTACGGCTCGCCCTCACCGCAGGCGGTGTCGTGGGTTTGCACGTCGATGAGCGGCGCATACCGCTCGGCGAGTTCCTGCTCCGGTGTCTGCGCTGCGGATGCCGTTGGAGCCAGCGATGACGTGGTCAGGGCGAGCGCTGCCAGGGCGATCCAGGCGCTTGCGATGGCGCGAGCGGCACATCGACGTCGGGTTCCCATGCGCCGAGCGTATGCACCATTTCGAACGAACACAGAATTACGTTTTGCCCACTGACAGCACTTGGAGGGGACCATGTCGGCAGGAATGCTCACGGAGCAGAGCTTTGGCAAAGAAAACGTGCAGGCGTACACGGGTGGTAAGCCCATCGCCAGCACGATGACCGCGAAAGGCACGGCCGCCAAGACCTTCGTATTGCTGCTCATCACGATGGGCCTCGCAGCGATCGGATGGAATCACGCCGGCCGTGTCATCAAGGCCACGTCCGGCCCCGGCTGGCTCATCGGCTACTTCCTGCTGATCGCGCTCTCGATCTTCGCTGCTCGCCGACCGCGCCTGGCCTTGGTGCTGAGCCTCGTCTACGCCGTGATGATGGGCCTCTGGATGGGTGCCATCTCGCGTATCTACGATGCGGCGTACGACGGCATCGTGTTGCAGACGTTGGCGGCCACGGTGGGCACGTTCCTCGTGTGTCTGGTGCTCTACAGCACTCGCAGCGTGAAGGTCACCGCCAAGTTCGCGATGGTGCTGAGCGCCGCCATCGGCGGATTGATGATGCTGTACCTCTTCGGCTGGATCTGGAGCCTGTTCTCCGGCGGCCCGGCGTTCTTCAACCAGGCCAACGGTGTGGGCATCGGCATCAGCGTCGTGGCGTGTGTATTGGCGGCGCTGTCGTTGTTCATGAACTTCGCCATCATCGAAGGTGGTGCTGCCGTGGGCGCTCCGAAGGGCATGGAGTGGTACGCCGCGTTCGGTCTGCTCTCCACGCTGGTGTGGTTGTACCTCGAGATTCTCGAGCTGCTCGCCAAGACCCGCGCCAACCAGTAACGAGAGGGTTCGTCGAGGGGTCTACGGTTTCGGCATGCCGCTCGATCCCGCCGCCCAGAACGTCCTCGATCTTCTTGCCTCCGCTGGCAACCCGCCGTTGGAGGAGCAGACCCCGGAGGCTGCTCGCGCTTCTTTCGCCGGTCTGGCCCTGCTCGGCGGCGAAGGTGCCGATGTGGCCACTGTCGACGAACGCGAGATGGCCGGCGTGCCGACGGTGGTGGTCACGCCGCACGGCGATGGCCCCTTCCCGGTGCTCATCTGGATCCACGGCGGCGGCTGGGTCATCGGCACCGCGGGCGAGTCGCTGGCAACAGCGAAAGACCTCGCCGCAGCGGCAGGCTGTGTGGTGGTGAGCGTCGACTATCGGCTCGCACCCGAGCACAAGGCTCCTGCGGCGCTGCACGACTGTGTGGCGGCCACCGACTGGGTGCTGTCGAATGCGGCAGAGGTGAACGGCGATGCCACTCGAGTCGCCGTCGGTGGCGACTCCGCTGGCGGCAACCTGTCGGCGTTGGTGGCGCAGCACTTCGGTGACCGCCTGTGCTACCAGTTGCTGGTGTATCCGGCCACCGACCTCACCAATTCGCACCCGTCGCACGACGAGAACGCAGAGGGCTACCTGCTCACCAAGAACTCGATGGTGTGGTTCGCTGCCCACTATCTCGACGGCACCGGTATCGAGCGCACCGATCCGAGCATCTCGCCGTTGTACGCCGCCGACAGCGTGATCGCTGCCACTGCGCCCGCCTTCGTGATCACCGCCGAGTTCGACCCGCTGCGCGATGAGGGCGAGGCCTACGCGGCGAAGCTCGCTTCGCTGGGCGTGCCCACGGTGCAGCGTCGGTTCGATGGCCAGATCCACGCGTTCTACTCGATGCCGCTGGCCATCCCCGCCGGTGCCGAGGCCATCGCCCAAAGCGCCGAGCTGCTGCGCAGCGCGTTCGGCAGCTGACCGTGCGGCTGTGGGTGGGCATCACGTCGGTGTTGCTCGTGCTCGTGTACATCGTCGGTTCCCGGCGCTTGGTGGCCTCCGACGACCAGTGGTACCGCGCGTTGGTGCGACCGCCGTGGCAGCCGCCCGGCGCCGTGATCGGCATCGTGTGGATGTACAACTTCACCGCGTTGTTCATCGCCGCTGTGCTGGTGGCGCGTCACGGTTCCCGATGGGAACTCGTGGTGTGGACCGTGTGCCTGTTGACCTCCATCGTGGCGGCGCTGCTGTGGGCGTGGCTGTTCTACGTGCAGCATGCGCTGTTTGCGTCGTCGGCAGCCCTCATCGTGGCGGCGGTACTGACGGTGCCATTGGTGATCGCTGCGTGGGGCTCGGTCACCTGGGTGGGCGCCCTGTTGGTGCCGTACCTGCTGTGGGTGTGCATCGCTGCGTCGTTGGCCGTTGGCTATGTGCAGCGCAACGCCGACGTTTCCCTCCTCCGTGGGAACACGAGTAGGTAAACAGGGGTTGCACCCGGCACGATGGAGCACATGTCCGACCTTGCCACCGACGACAGCAGCGCAGCCCTCACCGGCAGCGGGCCGGACCACGACCGACGCGTCAGCGACCTGATGGAGCTGATGCAGGTGGTGCGACCTGCAGTGGAGGCCGATGGCGGCACGCTGCGGTTGGTGTCGGCCGACACCGACACCGGTGCCGTGATGGTGGAACTGGCCGGTGCATGCGGCAGTTGTGAAGTGGCGGGCATGACCCTGCAGGGTGGTATCTCGCGCATTCTGAAGCAGCGGCTCGACTGGGTCACCGATGTGCAGGGTGCGGTGCAGGAAGACCCCGACGCCATCGGTTGGGGCGGCTGGACCCCCAAAGCCTGAGGGCTACTGGGCGCTGAGGGCGGCCTTCATCTCGCCGGCACGCATGGCCGCTTGCACCGCCGGCGGGGGCGTGTCGAGCCGCTCCAACGTGACCGAGCCGATGGTCGCGGTGCACGGGAACAGGTGCGGGTACGGCCCCACCGGTGAGCCGGTGTCGATACCCACATCGAAGGTCTCGCCGCTCATCGAGAACACCAGCGGCACCGTCTGTTCGATGCGCGCGCTGACCGCCTCGCCATGGTCGACGCGGAGCGACACCACACCGCCTTTGCCGAAGCCGCCGTCGTAGGCGAACTCCACCACCACCGTGTGGCGACCCGGCGACAACGGCTGCGCAGCCCGCACCGAGGTGTGGTGATGGCCGAAGCAGTTGTAGTGGTACGTGGGGTGGCCGTCGGCATCGAGGTACAGCGACCAGCCGGCCATGTTGCCGCCCTGGCAGGCGATCACACCCCTCGCCTCGCCGTGCACCGTGGTGTCGGCGGTGATGCGGTACGAGCAGTTCTTCAGGTTGATCACCGAGCTCTCGGGCATGCGCACGTGTGCCGTGGTGTAGGTGATGCGCGTCGCGCCACCCAGCGAACTCGGCACCGAGAACTCGCCGTGCCGCGGCGAGCCGGCGTCGCGAAGTGGGTACACCCCGTACGCGCGGGCATGCTCGTCGAACAGTGCCTGCAGCCGAGCGAGCACCTCGGGGTGTTGGTCGGCCAGGTCGACTGCCTGGGAGAAGTCGTTGCGAATGTCGTAGAGCTCCCAGCGTTCCTGAGGCCCGTCGAACTCGAGGCCCTGGAGGCGGATCCATGGAAGCCGGCCGTGGAAGCACGACGCCATCCATCCGTCGGAGTACATGGCTCGGTTGCCGAGCACCTCGAAGTACTGGGCGGTTCGGGTGCTGGGTGCCGCCGGGTCGGCAAACGTGTAACCCATCGGGGTGCCGTGCAGCGGCATCTGCTCGATGCCGTTCACCCGCTCTGGTGGAGTGATGCCGACTGCTTCGTAGATGGTGGGGGCGAGGTCGATGACGTGGTGGAACTGCGAGCGCAGGCCACCTGCATCGGCGATGCCTCGCGGCCAGCTGATGGCCATGCCGTTGCGGGTACCGCCGAAGTGCGACGCCACCTGCTTCATCCACTGGAAGGGTGCGTCGAGTGCCCAGGCCCAGCCCACGTTGAAGTGGTTTTCGCAGCGATCGGTGCCGAAGTCGTCGATGTGGGCGAGCAGCCATTCGGGGTCTTCGTGCACTCCGTTCTGAAACGACGGTGCACTCCATGCGCCGTGCACGGTGCCTTCGGCAGAGGCGCCGTTGTCGCCAGTGAGATAGATCACCAAGGTGTCGTCGCCGAGGCCGAGTTCGTCGATGGCATCGAGCACTCGGCCCACCTGCGCATCAGTGTGCGCGAGGAAACCGGCGAACACCTCCATCAGCCGCGTGGCCACCGGGCGGTAGCGCTCGGGGTAGTCGTCCCACGCCGGAATCTCGTCGGGTCGCGGGGTGAGCGCAGTGCCGGGCGGAATGATGCTGCCGTCGAGTTGGCGCTGATGGATCTGTTCGCGCAGGGCGTCCCATCCGCCGTCGAACTGGCCGCTGAACTGTTGCCACCATTCGGGTGCCACATGATGCGGAGCGTGGACCGCGGGCATGGCGAGATAACAGAAGAACGGCCGCTCGGGGCTGCTGGCGTGCTGGCGCTGGATCCATTCGATGGCGTGCTCGGCGAGGTCTTCGCTGAGGTGGTAGCCGGGCTTGCCTACGTGTGGGCTGACCGGTGTGGTCTGGTCGTAGACGGGCGGCTCCCACTGCGACGCCTCGGCACCGATGATGCCGTAGAACCGGTCGAAGCCCATGCCGGTGGGCCAACGGTGGAACGGACCGGCGGGGCTCTGTTCCCACGACGGGGTGAGGTGCCACTTGCCGAAACAACCGGTGCTGTACCCCGACATCTGCAGTACCTGCGCCACGGTGGCGGCCTCGGGCGGAATTGCGCTGTCGTAGCCGGGGAACGAGTTGGCGATTTCGGTGATGCCACCCATGTGTACGGCATGGTGATTGCGGCCGGTGAGCATCGCGGCGCGAGTGGGCGAACACAGCGCGGTGGTGTGGAACTGGTTGAAGCGCAGACCCTGGCGGGCCACTCGTTCGAGCGCCGGCATGGGCACTGGCCCGCCGAAGGTGCCGCACGAGCCGAAGCCCACGTCGTCGAGCATCACCAGCAGCACGTTGGGGGCGCCTGCGGGGGCGCCTTCGGTGGCGAGGCGTCGCGGTGTGCTGTTGGCGATGAGACGCTGGATGTCGCCGTCGAACGGTGGCGTGCCGGCGGGCAGATGGGTGGTCATCCGCGAAGGCCTTCCACATCAAACACGGCGAGTGCCCGTAGTCCTGCCGCTTCGTTGCCTTCGACGCGCAGATCGCCCGAGGCGATTGCCGCCGACAGCGTGGTGGCGCCACCCAGCACCGCTGCCCAAGTGGTGGCGTCGCAGTGGATGGTGGCATCGGCACCTTCGCCATCGGTGAGTGCTGCCACGTTGTTGCGGATGTGCAGGCCGGTGCGCGTGCCATCGGCGAACTGCCAGCCGAGACGGATGTTCAGGCTGTCAGCGAGTTCGGGGTCGAGCACCACCCGCAACACCCTGACCGACTCGGCGATCGGCGCTGCCAGCACCTGGCGTGCGGGGAAGCGGTGCCGCGACAACCGGGTGTTGTCCAGCGCTCCCTCCAGTTCCAGCGCTCGGGTGATGCACCAGTTGCGGATGTTCGCGGCGGGCGTGCGTTGCGCCACCAAGCGCAGGCTGCGTGCCAGCAGCGAACGGTCGGCTCCCACCTGGGTGAGCCACGAGGCCAGTTCGATAGCCCACCGGAGGTCGTCGTTCTCGATGGCTTCCTCGGCCTGGCGTCGCACTTCTGCTTCGCCGCCGAACCCGGCGATCATGCGGCGCGCATGTTCGGCAGGTGCCAGCGGGAACAGGTTGGCCGGGTCGCCGTCGAAGAAACCGAACAGCCCTCCACGGATCTGGCGCACATGGTGCTCGGCCACGCCGTAGCGCTCGCTGGTGAGGTAATCGTCGTCGCAGTGGTCGGGCAGACGAACCGTGTGCGCGATCTCCAATGCGCTCATGCCGCGGTTGGCCAGACGAACGGTTTGGTCCCACAGGAACTGGATGGAGTCGCGGTAGCCGATGACGCGTTGCTCGATGTCGGCGGCACCACTCAGCGGGGGACCATGGGTGGCCACCAGGTGTTCGGCTCGCAGCGACAGCAGGTGGTCGACCCCGGCGAGCATCACTCGCGGGTCGCGGTACTCCTCGCCGCGGATGGCGAAGATGTTGAACAGCGTGGGCCACACCAAGTTGTGCACCGCCACGCCGAGCGCAGGGAACCAGAAGGTGACCGAGTCGTCGGCATCCGATGGTGCCGGATGCACCTGGATCTCCAGACCCGCTACCTGCAGCGTGCAGTCGCCGGAGAACGGGTTCGTGACGGGCAGGTGGCCGGCGGTGAAGGGGGCATGCGCAGGGTTTCGGTAGAAGTGCCCGAGGCCCACGTTCACGGTTCCGTCGGGGCCGTCGGTGGGCATCACCACGGCGAACTGCTCCACCAGACCGCGTGAATATGCCGGCCCGATCTCGGCGCTCGCGCGGCGAAGGTTGAACGCGATTCGCTCGTGTCCGTGGATGGGCAACTCGCGATCCGGATCTTCAGCGACTGCGGCCGCGGTGCCGTTCACGTAGTGGAAGTGCGTGTACAGCACCGCCACGATCGGCCGATCGGACACTTGGCGCAACTCGCTCAGCGCTTCCTGCATCTCCTGTATCGATTCGCCGGTGTCGATGGCGATGATGCCATCGGGTGCATCGATGAAGGTTTGGTTGGAGAGGCCGTTTCCTACCAGCGACCAGACCTTCGGCGCCACATGATGGAACCGACGCTCGACGACCTCGGATTGCTCGAGGTGTGCCTCGTGGGCCAACTGTCCGCGTGGCCCCACCGCAGTGCGCGACCCATCGGGCTCGAACGATCGGTGGGGTCTGCCCGTGCTGGTCATGCGCCGACCATAATCGCCGCGCTCTGGTGACCGGCATGGCGGTGCCCCATGGTGAACAATCGAAGTGTGCGCATGGTGTGTCGACGTGAGGTGGTGATCTGCTGGCTCCTGCTGGGGCTGGTCGGGTGCGCGGGTACGGCCGAGTCGATGGCTTCCGTCCCGGCGTTGCGCCCTGCTCCCTCCACCACGAGCGTGGCGACGACGAGTACCTCCAGCACGCTTCCCGCAACCAGCACGCTCGCCACCACCAGCACGGTGGCCACCACCAGCACGGTGCCGACGGACCCGACCGAGGGAGACATTCCCGACGGCACGTGTGCCTCCCTCACCAACGACTCGGTGGGGTACCGGAATCTCACTGGTAACCTCGCCAACCAGTACGTGCCCATCGGCAGCAGTTCGCAGGGTCGAACGATCTGGAGCGAACACTGGGGCACCGACACCGGCCCGCAGCTGCTCGTGCTGGGCCAGGTGCACGGCGATGAATGCGCCCCCGCGTTTCTGGTGCAGGCCATTCGTGAACAGCCGCCAACCGACTTCGGCATCTGGCTGGTTCCCACTGTGAATCCCGATGGTCTCGCTGCGCACACTCGCCTCACCGCGCAGGGCGTCGACCCCAATCGCGACGGCTTCAACTTGGTCACGCCCGAGGCGCGTGCCGTGATGCACGCAACCGAACTGGTGCAGCCGGCGTTGACGATCCACCTCCACTCACCGTACGAATGGATCGGAGCGCACAACGGGGCGTTGGCTCGACGGGTGGCTGTCGCTCTGGGGAAGGCCGCCGGTTGGCCTGGCACCTACAACGCCGGCAGGGTGAAACGGGGTACGCAGGCATTCCTGTGGGAGGGGCAGGAGCGTGTGCTGCCGGGCGCTCAGTCGGTACTTGTCGAGTTCCCCGCCACGGCTGCCGAAGAGGCAGCGCGCGTGCCCAAACCAGCGTCGCGGCGTACCGCCATGGTTGCGGAGGTGCGCAGCGCCTCCGAGCGAATGCGCGACGCGCTCTACGCCATGTTCGCGATGAACTGACCCACCGGTAATGTCGCCGGCATGGTGACTCCCGATTTCTTGAGGTTCGACACGCTGAGCCTCCATGCCGGGCAGCGGCCCGACCCCACCACCGGTGCCCGGGCGGTGCCGATCTACTTCACCACGTCGTACGCGTTCCCCGACACCGACGAGGCGGCGGCGCTGTTCAACCTGGAGGCACCGGGTCACATCTACAGCCGCATCTCCAACCCCACGGTTGCCGTGCTCGAAGAGCGCATCGCCGCCCTCGAAGGTGGTGTTGGCGCCGTGTGCGCCGCCAGCGGCACGGCAGCGCTGCACCTCGCGGTGGCCACGTTGCTGAATGCCGGCGACCACATCGTGGCGTCGAAGAACCTCTATGGCGGTTCGTTCAACATGTTGAACCTCACGTTGCCGCGTTTCGGCATCACCACCACGTTCGTGGATCCGCGAGACCCGGCGGCGTTCGTGGCGGCCATTCAGCCGAACACCAAGCTGTTCTTCGGCGAGACATTGGGCAATCCGGGTATCGAAGTGATGGACGTTGCCGCGGTGGCCGAGGCCGCCCACGCGCACGGGCTACCGCTGATGGTGGACTCCACGTTCTCCACCCCGTACCTGTTCCGCCCCATCGAGCACGGTGCCGACATCGTGATGCACTCCGTCACGAAGTTCCTCGGCGGACACGGCACGGCCCTCGGTGGTGTGATCGTGGATGGTGGTCGCTTCGACTGGTCGGCCAGCGACAAGTTCCCCACGCTCACCGAGCCCTATGCCGGCTATCACGGCATCGTGTTCGCAGAAGAGTTCGGGCCGTCAGCGTTGGGTATGCGTGCCCGCGCGGAGGGCCTGCGCGACTTTGGCGCCTGCATGAGCCCGCACAATGCATTTGCGCTGCTGCAGGGCATCGAGACGCTGCCACTGCGCATGGCACGCCACGTGTCGAACACCGAACGGGTGGTGCAGATGCTGTTGGCCAACGACGCGGTCAGCTGGGTGAAGCACCCCAACGTGCCGTCGCATCCCGACCACGAACTGGCCAAGCGCCTGTATCCGAAGGGTGCCGGTGCCATCTTGAGCTTCGGCGTGAAGGGTGGCCGCCAGGCCGGGCGCAAGTTCATCGAGGCCGTGCAGTTGGCCACTCACCTCGCCAATGTTGGCGATGCGAAGACCCTGGTGATCCACCCCGGTTCCACCACCCACGGTCAGCTCACGCCGGCGCAGTTGGAGGCCTCGGGCATCTCCGAAGATCTCATCCGCCTGTCGGTGGGCCTCGAAGACCCCGACGACATCGTGGAAGACCTCGAGCGAGCCCTGAAGGCCAGCCAGCGATGATCCTCACTGTCGACGACCGCATCGCCCACGCTGCCACCGGTGGCCATGAAGGCACCGAGGATCAGCCTGCCATCGTGCTCGTGCACGGAGCGGGCATGGACTCCACGGTGTGGCAGTTGCAGACCCGTTACCTCGCCTACCGCGGGTTCCGTGCGGTGGCGGTGGACCTGCCCGGCCACGGCCGCAGCGAGGGGCCAGCGCTCACCACCATCGCCGACATGGCCGACTGGGTGGGCCGCTTCATCGACGCTGCCGGCTTCTCGACGGCACACCTCGTGGGCCACTCCATGGGCACGTTCATCGCGTTGGAGGTTGCCCGCCGTCGCGCCGGTCTGGTGTCGTCGCTCACGTTGTGCGGCACTGCCACGTCCATGCCGGTGCACCCCGATCTGTTGGCCGATGCGGACGGCGACCTGCCAGCCGCCGCTGCGTTGATGGCCGCGTGGGGCCACGCCCGGCCTGCGCATGTGGGCCACAACCCGACGCCCGGTCTCTGGATGATGGGTGGCGCTCGCGCGCTGGTGGAGATGAGCGAGCCGGGTGTGCTGGCCAGCGACTTCCGTGCCTGCATGGCCTACGAACATGCGCTGGAGGCTGCTGCTGCGGTCACCTGTCCGGCCACCGTGGTCATCGGTCTCGGCGACAAGATGACCCCGCCGAAGGGTGGCCGCGCGTTGGCCGCCGCCATCCCGGGCGTTCACGTGGTGGAGCTGGCCGACACTGGCCACTCGATGATGACCGAAGACCCGCGTGCGGTGAAGAAGGCGATCGTGGAGACCGCGACGGGCTGAGGCGTCAGGCTGGCACCGAGTGCCAGCCGCCATCGCGGCCGAGGTACTCCCTGCCGTCGCCAGTAGCGCGGTAGAAGGTGGCGCTGCCGCTGTCGGCCAGCACCTGCAGCATGGCGGGTAGTTCGCCGCCCTCGGAGCGAATACGTTCGATCACCCGTGCTGGGCCCACCGCATCGAGCATCTCGAATGGGCCGTTTACCCAGTTGAAACCCCAACGGATGGCGTTGTCGATGTTCACGATGTCGTCGGCGATCTCGGGTACCAGTCCGGCTGCGTAGCGCAGCGTGCCACCGAACACCTGCCAGGCCAGACGGCCCGCATCGGAGTCGTGGAACATCAATTCGCCGGGCGTGGCCAGCACGTCGGCGGGCACCATCGACAGATCGGCGTCGACAGAGTCGCGCCACTGCTCGTTGGTGAGATCGAACGTCTCCGACCGCTTCTCGCCGTCGGCCGTCTTGGTGACTCGGCTGAAACCGCCGAGGTCGCGGGCTTTGCGACCCAGTTGGCCGCGCTCGAGCATGCGCTGCTCGGCGCCGGGGAACGCGGTGTAGGCGCGGCCGGTGTCGCCAGCGGGAAGATTGATCTCCAGGTTCTTGCCCACCAAATCCATCACGTCGAGACCGATGAGGTCGATGAGGCCGTAGAGCCCGGTGGGGGGCAAGCCCACCGGCTTGCCCAGCGCGGCATTCACGGTCTCTTGGCTCATGCCGGATGCGAGGAATGGCTTGGCGAGGTGCAGGCCGCTGAGCATGAAGAAGCATCCGATGCGGTTGCCGATGAAGTTCACGGTGTCCTTGGCGTGCACCACGCCCTTGCCGAGTTGATGAGCACCGAACTCGGCGAATGCGTGGATCACCTCGGCGCTGGTCTGCTGGCCGGGCACCAACTCGAACAGGCGCATCACTCGCACCGGGTTGAAGAAGTGGGTGATGGCCACGTCGGCCTGGAACCTCGGTGGCATGCCAGCCGCGATGTCGCGCAGCGGAATGCCCGAGGTGTTGGAGCTGACGACGGAGCCCTCGGCGCGCAGCGGCTCGAGTTCGGCGAACAGGCGCTGTTTGGTGGCCAGGTCTTCCACGATCGCTTCGCAGATCCAGTCGAAGTCGACGATGCGGGCGAGGTCGGCGAACGTGCCGACATCCACGAGGTGACGGTCGCTTTCATCGACGGCCTGCAGGCCGCGCTCGGCGGCCTCGAGCGTCACGTCGAGCATCAGGACGCGGCAGCCTGCGGCGGCACTGGCCGCGGCGATACCGGAACCCATCGTTCCGCAACCCAGCACTGCCACCGATTCGATCTTGCGAGCCACGTCTGCCTCCAGCGCGTCATGTCCAACAGGACCGTCAGTCTGTCCATGTTCATCTGTGGTTGCCAACCATGAGGAGAGCCCGAACCTGGTAGGAGGTGTTCGCGTGGCGATGATGGGGACACTTCGTTGCGGAGATGTGGTCTTCCGTGGTGCGCTCCACCCGCTGAGATCAGTGACAATGAGCACTGTTGCCTGGCCATCGAGGTGTCGATGATGGTCGTATGAAGCTGCGTCGCTCTTGGGCGAGCAGGGCGACTGCGGTGGTGGTGAGCACCACGCTGGTGGCCTCGTTCGCGGTGTCGGGGTTCAGCTACCCGGCCCCGAGCCCAGCGGTCTGCATGAAGTCGGCGCCCACCTCGCCGGCTTCGTACGCGTGGGTGTTCAACCAGCGCTATGGCGCATGGTCCGGTGGCGATTCCTCGCACACGGTGCAGGTGGGTGCCGACACGTACTGGTTGTTCGCCGACTCCTTCATGGACGGCGGAACACGCTTCGTGAACAACTCGATCGTCCGCCAACATGGCCGTTGCTTCGCGCCGTTGGCGTATGGCACGTCGCGGATCCGCCTGTCGCCGTTGCAATCGTCGAGGCCGGGGTTCCTGTGGCCGGATGGCGGGGTGTACGACCCGGTGCATCACACGATGCTCATACTCTCCGATCGCGTAGTACTGAAGGCCGGGGGAACACCGGGTTGGAACTTCGAGTTGCAGGGTTCGGACATCACCACCATCACGTTGGTCTCGCCGAACCATGTGGAGGGGGCTCGCAGCGTGCCGTCGCCTGCACCGCAGAAGGTGGCGGGCCTCTCCTGGGATTCGCTGATTCAGGACGGCGTCTACATCTACATCCATGGGCGCATCGCCGACAGACAGCACGTGGTAGCCCGTGCCACGTTGGCCACCTTCGCTTCGGGCCCATGGTTCTACTGGACCGGGAAGACGTGGTCGCGGTACTGGTCGAATCGCCGGCCGATGTC
>CAIXIJ010000036.1 GCA_903919455.1 uncultured Acidimicrobiaceae bacterium
GCGCGGGCGGCGCAGACGATCACATTCACCAATCCGGGTACCACGCAGTTCTCGGCGGGCACCATCACGGTGGCACCTTCCAGTTCCTCCGCACTCGGGGTGAGCCTGGCGTCGTCGACGGTGTCGGTGTGCACGGTGCGGGCGTTCGTGGTGACGCTGCTCACCGGCGGCACCTGCACCCTGGTGGCCACTCAGGCCGGCAACAGCTTCTATCTGCCGGCGTCGTCGGTGACCCGCAGCTTTCCCATCAGCGACGAACCGCAGACCATCGTGTTCGACGCGCCCGCCGACCGCGTGTGGAGCACCGACCCGTTCACGGTGTCGGCCACCACCACGTCGGGTCTACCGGTGAGTTTCTCGGCGCTTGGCATCGGCGTCTGCACGGTGACGGGGGCGGTAGTGCAACTCGTCGCCGCGGGTGAGTGCACGCTGGTGGCATCACACCCCGGAGATGCACGGTGGGCGCCCGCGTCGCAGCAACGCTCGTTCCAGGTGACAGCGGCCGAACAGGCCCCGCTGGCCGTCACGGCATCGTCGTATCTCCTCGTTCCGGGCGACACCGCCGACCTTGCCAACAGCGGCGGTTCGGGCACCGGTGCCGTCGCCTACGCCACCGCGTTCGGCGATGGCGGCTGCGTGGTGGATAGCGGCGTCGTACGCGCCGTGCACCAAGGCTGGTGCATCGTCGCAGCCACCAAAGCCGCCGATCCGCGCCACCTGCTCACCATTGGCTACGCCGACCTCGTGATGGTGCAACTGGCCCAGGTGGCCGACATCTCGGTCGACGTGGCTAGCCAAGCGACGAGCGGCGATGTGCTGCCGGTGAGGGTCACCGTGACCGGACTGCTGCCAGGCAGGCTCCCTGCCGACGTGTCGCTGACGCTGGACGACGGCTCGCTGGGGTCGAGCGCGACGCCTGCGTTGCGGGCCTGGACACCGAGCGTCGATGGCACCAGCGCCACCGCCGACTTCGAGGTGACCCTCGGCGACAGCGGCCTGCTGCAGGTGGTCGCCGGCATGCCAGCCAGCACCGTGTACGCAGGCGCCTCGAGCCTCGGCGCGTGGATCTTGGTGGATGCTCCACCCACGACGACAACAACGACAACAACCACGACAACCACGACACCGACAACAACAACGACCACCACAACAACGACCACAACAACAACGACAACAACAACGACCACGGAACCGACCACCACCACCACGACACCGACCACCACCACGGCACCGACCACAACCGCTCCGCCAACCACGACCACCACCCCGCCCGTGCTGCAACCGGTAGCGGTGGTACGACTGGTCGACACCCGCGCCGGCATGTCACATCTGCTGCCTGCGGTGGACCGACGGTTGCGTGCGGGTGAGAGCGTGCGAATGCATGTGCTGGGTCTCGCGGCACGCGTTCCCGCCACCGGCGTGGGTGCGGTGCACATCACGGTGACTGCGCTCGATTCCACCGCCACGGGTTCGGTCGCGATCGCTGCATGCGGCATCACGGCCGCACCTCCAGCGCTCTGGTTCACACAGGGCCGGCCAGCCAGCACGTCCACCTTCGTCGCCCCCGACTCCACCGGCAGCGTGTGCATCACCGTCAGCGCACCCACGCACCTCGTGGTGGACCTTCGTGGCTACGCACCGGCCACCGGAGGCCTCCACGCTGTCCGGCCCACGCACGTGTTCGACACCCGTCCGCGACACGCCGCGCTGCGCGCCGTGCCCAGCCGCACACTCGGGTCGGGCAGCGTGTTGAAGGTGCGGTTCACGGCGCTGGGTGCGCTGGTGCCCGCCAGCGGCGTGAGCGCAGTCGCGCTGCACCTCACCGCCATCAGCGCTGGCACCTCGGGCTCGTTGACCGCGTGGTCGTGCGGTGCTCGGCCCAGCGCGTCGTCGCTCACATTCGGACCGACCGGAGTCAGTTCGGTGGCGCTGATACTGGCGCCAGATGGCACCGGTTCGCTCTGCTTCGCCAGCACCGCTGCGGTGCACGTGGCGGCCGACGTGACGGGGTGGGTGGCCACCGGTCGCGGCTTCCATCCCGTCGCAGCCACCCGCGTGCTGAACGCCCGCGTGGGCACCATCGCCACGGCCGCACAGCCGGGCCGGTCGCTCGCCGTTGCTCCATCAGCAACCACTGCCTGGTGGGTGCGTCTGTCGGTGGTGGCACCCGATGGTGCCGGCACTGCCGTGGTGCAGGCCTGCGGCTCGGTCACTCGACTGGCCACCATCTCGTTCGTCGCCCGGCAGTCCGCCTCGGTGGCAGTGGTAGTGCCAGCGAACGCCACCACCGGTGCACTCTGCATCACGGCATCGAGGTCGGTGCGAATGACACTCGATGTCGATGGGTGGTTCGCTCGGTAGGCGTACGATGCCTCGCCATGAGCACCATCTCCGTCGTCACCGGCGCCAACAGCGGCATCGGCCGAGCCACCGCCATCCACCTTGCCGCTCAGGGCCACACCGTCTACGGCACGGTGCGCAGCGTCACCAAGGCCACCAAGCTGCAGGCGATGGCCGACGACGCCGGCGTAGAGGTGAAGTTGGTGGAACTCGACGTGGCCGACGATCAGTCGGTGCGTGAGGGCTTCGACCAGATCCTCTCGGCTACCGATGGCGTGGTCGACGTGATGGTGAACAACGCCGGCATCGGCGGCAACGCCACGGCCGAAGAATGCTCGCCGGCGCTGCACCTCGAGGTGATGAACGTGAACCTGTGTGGCGCCGTGCGATGCCTGCAGGCCGTGCTGCCGGGCATGCGCGAACGCCGCCGCGGCACTGTCGTGAACGTCACCTCGGTGGTGGGCCGCATCGGAGCGTTGGCACAGAGCCCGTACGTCACGTCGAAGTGGGCGTTCGAGGGCTTCAGCGAGGAGTTGGCCCAGGAGGTGGCCCCATTCGGCATCCGCGTCGCCATCGTGGAGCCGGGCATCACCAAGAGCGCCATCTTCGCCAAGAACATCGACATGCCGAACCTCACCGGCGCCTACGACGACGCCTACCGGCGCATGTTCCAGATGTATGCGGCCGGCCTGGGGCACGCCACCGATCCGTTCGAGGTGGCGGCCGTCATCCACCACGCCGTCACCACCGATCAGCCGCGCCTTCGCTACGCCGTGAGCTGGGCTTCGAAGGACATCATCGACGGCCGCGCCGCCATCACCGACGAACAGTGGGTGGCCATGGGCAACGCTGCCAACGACGACGAGTACTACGACAGCTTCCAGCGCGCCTTCGGCCTCGACCTGCGCGACATGGGTTAAGACAGGTCAGTCGTTGCGCAGCGCAGGCCGGTGCAGCACTGCGTTCGAC
Organism: uncultured Acidimicrobiaceae bacterium; assembly: GCA_903919455.1. Taxonomy (GTDB): domain Bacteria; phylum Actinomycetota; class Acidimicrobiia; order Acidimicrobiales; family Ilumatobacteraceae; genus UBA668. The sequence goes on from CAIXIJ010000036.1 coordinate 3,310, forward strand.
GGCGCGAACTGCACGCCGTCGTCGGCGACCGATGCTGTGCCATCAATGACCAGGCTGTAGGCGGTGCCGTCGGCGCCTGGAAACACCATGCTCACCTGCGGCCGCGCCGCGGCGTTGGCCCGACTGCCTCGACCCGCCTGCAGATGGAACACACCGTCGCGATAGTCGGTGGGCACGGCGAGCGAATGCGCCACCTGCTGCTCGCCCACGGTGATGAAGTATCCCCACGGGTAGTTGGCCAACGAAGTGGCGAGGTCGGTGAGGTCGACGGGAATGCTCATCGTCGAGAGCGTACCGACCGGGGTCAGGGCCCTTCGGCCAGATCGGTATCCACGATGGCCTGATCCTCCGGGTCGGCGATGGGTGTGGCCTTGGCCGCCGCCCATGCCACCGCTGCTTCGTCGGTACGACCCAGTGCCTGCAACGCGCGAGCGCGCACCTCGTGCGCGTACGCGAGGTCGAAGTCGGCGACTCCGAGTTCCAGACACAGCGCCATCGTGGCGTCGGCGTAGTGCAGCGCCCGTTCGGGTTGACCCGTGAGGTGGTGCACCTTCGACAACATGTAGCGGGCCCGCATCTCGTTCACCGGCGTGCGGCGCGCAGCGCGCTGCCAGTGATACGCCGATGCGTAAGCGCGACGCAGCAGTTCCTCATCGCGCTCGGGCGATGCCGGTTCACCCACGAGATCCCAGATGCTGTTGTTGGCCTCCACGCCGTAGGCGCGGTGTGCGGCCTCAATCGGGTCGTCGGCGGGTGCGTCGGTGGGTGCGTCGGTGCTCACGCGACCATTGTGCCCGTTCCGCGACGGGCCGAAATCCTTTCCCGACCGGAATAGTCGGGAATTAGATATCGTTGCACGTCGGAGCACATCCCTACTTCCAAGGAGCCCTGCCATGACCGTTCGTCTCGGCGACATCGCCCCCGATTTCACCGCCCCCACCACGCAGGGCGACATCAGCTTTCACGAGTGGCTCGGCGACTCGTGGGGCGTGCTGTTCAGCCACCCGAGAGACTTCACGCCGGTCTGCACCACCGAGCTTGGCTACGTCGCCAAGATCAAGCCCGAATTCGACAAGCGCAACGTGAAGGTCATCGGCCTGTCGGTCGACAGCGTCGAGTCGCACATCAAGTGGGAAGGCGACATTGGCGAGACCCAGGGCACCCCGGTGAACTTCCCGATGATCGGCGACCCCGATCGCACGGTGGCCGACCTGTACGACATGATCCACCCGAACGCCAACGACACCCAGACGGTGCGTTCGGTGTTCGTGATCGGACCCGACAAGAAGGTGAAGCTCACCATCACCTACCCGGCCAGCACCGGTCGCAACTTCGACGAGATCCTGCGCGTCATCGACAGCTTGCAGCTCACCGCCGGCTACAAGGTGGCCACGCCGGTGAACTGGACCGACGGCGGCGACGTCATCATCGGCGCAGCGGTCAGCGACGAAGAGGCCAAGCAGTTGTTCCCGCAGGGTTGGACCACGGTGAAGCCGTACCTGCGAGTGCTGCCGCAGCCCAACAAGTGACCCACTGAGTCACCTCGTTTTCTTTCGCAGGGGCCCCGTCACCCACGAGGTGGCGGGGCCTTTGCGCGCACTCACTCACCGCTTCCAGGGCGGGCGGGTGTCCTTGCGCATCACGAAGCGCAAGGCGCTCCAGGTGTCGTCGATGGAGGCCAGCTTGTTGTCGAGCCAACCGGCCTTCATCATGTCGGCACGCACGATGTCTTCGGTGAGGTCGGTGTTCACGCCGCTGTTCTTCTTCGGCCATGCCACCCACACTTCACCGGCCGGGGCCGCGGCATCAGCCAACTGCGGCCACTTGGCCTTCATCCGTTCGCGTTCAGTGAAGAACGACACGACCACATCGATGGTGGGCATCAGGTTGCGCTGATGCACGGCCTCTCCCACGTCGCCCAGCGCCTGCTCGAACCCACGCGGCGCACCGACGAGCGTGAACACGATGTCGCCATGGATGCCGAGCTTCTTGTTCAACGGCGTGTTGCCAGTACTCGCGCTCATTTCAACCCACCGTTACACAACACTCGGTCCACCTCGATCTCGACGACCACCCGGTCTACGCGCACCTTGGGCGGCCGGTAGCGACGAGCGTACGCATCCACAGCGTCAGATACCGACGTCGCGTCGGTGAGCAATCGCACGCTGCCCTCCAGAGTGACCCACCGGGCACCGTCGAGTTGGGTGACGCTGGCGCGCCCACCGCGTGCGGCGTTCTTCGCCTTTACCGACGTGGAAAAGGTGATGACCCGCACATTGCCCTGATGCATGGTGAAGCCCACGGGCACGGCGTGCGGAGAGCCATCGGCGCGTTGAGTGACCAACGTGGCCAGGTGGCGTTCGGCGATGAAGTCCAGGAGGGCAGGAGAGAACGTGTTCATCCGTCGGCCGCAATCGCTCGCAACACGTTCAGACGAGTAGCCCGCCATGCGGGAATCACCGCTGCCGCCACGCCCGCCACGAAGGCCAACACCATGATCCACACGATGGAAGTGACCGGCACGGAGTACGCAGTGAGGCCCTGGTCGCGCAACGAGGCGATGACCACGTATCCCAACACCAGCCCCATCAGCACACCCACGAATGCACCGTAGACCGATGTGATGACACTCTCCCACCGCACCGTGGTTCGAACCTGCGCGCGGGTCATGCCCACGGCGCGCAACAGACCGATCTCGCGCCGCCGCTCGTACACGGCGAGCAGCAGTGTGATGACGATGCCGAACGCAGCAATCACGATGCTCAACAGCAGCAACCCATAGATGAACGCCAGGCTGCGGTCCACCAGGTCGGCCCGACTGTTGATGAACTGCTGCTTGTCTTGCAGGGTGCCGATGCCGTAGTCCGACGCTGCCTTTCCGACGACGGCACGAAACTGCGCGTCGTCGACGCCGGGCGCGCGAGTGAGCGACACGAAGCCCGCAGGCGTGGTGATGCTGGTGTTCTTGAACGTGTCGCGGTCGTAGATGCGAGCCGTTCGAATCAGTTCCGTGGTCTGGAAGATGCCCTCTACGCGCAACGGCAGCACCACGCCATCAACACGCAGCGCCAACACCTCACCGAGGCCTAGGCCGCGCCGCTTGGCTTCACCTTCGCTGATCAGCACGCCCTCGGTGGTGAGCGCGTCGATGCTGCCCCCCGTGAAGGTGATGTCGATGAGACCCTTCACAGTGGCGGGGTCTACCACCGCGCCGAACGCAGGCTTGCCCTCCGCATCGGCCACGCCGCGGGCGAAACCCAACCCGGTGGCCACCCCCACTTCGGGCATACCGTTGAGCTGATCGACGAACTCCTGACCGAAACTCACCGCGCCACCCTTGGTGGAGTTGATCACGTAATCGCCGATGAAGCTCTCGCCCACCGCAGTCTGAATCTGTTCCTTGATCGAAGCAGCGAACACCGATGCACCCGTCACCAACGCAACACCGATGAGCACCGGGGCCGCAGTGCGAGCGGTGCGTCGAGGGTTGCGCTGCACGTTGCCTCGCGCCATCGTGCCGGTGATGCCGCGAAGGCGCTGCACGGGCGCACCGATGAAACGAGCAATGGGGCGCGCGAGCACCGGGCCCATCAGCAGCAGGGCTGCAAAGAGCGCCACCACGCCGAGCGCCAGCAGGATGGCATCACCGCCGTTCATCACGACCACGATGGCTGCAGCACCCACCAGAGCGCTCACCGCTGCCGCAACGATACGACGCCGGGGGTTGCGCACCCGCTCGAGCACTGCGTCGGTCATGGCGGCAACCGGAGGCACGCGGCCGGCGCCGATGGCGGGGCCGAGCGCGGCAACCAAACTGGCGACCAGGCCGGCCACCAGCGTGATCACGATGGTGGGCGTCTCCACCGCCAGGCCGCGCGCCGGGATGTCGTAGTCCAGCGCCGCCAGCAAGGCCTTGATGCCCGAGGCCAGTGCCATACCGCCCACCAACCCGAGCAACGAACCGATCAGGCCCACCGCAGCGGCCTCCAGCAACATCGTCCACGTGACCTGCCGACGGCTGGCACCCAGAGCGCGCAGCAGGGCGTTTTCCCGTTGCCGCTGTGCAGCGGTGATGGAGAAGACGTTGTAGATCACGAACATGCCCACACCGAGTGCGATGAACGAGAACATCGCTAGGAACACAGTGAGGAAGCTCAGCGTCTTCTGCACCTCGGTCTGGGCCTGCTTGGTGATCTCGGCCGACGTGAGCGTTTCGGCCACGTCGGGGTTCAGCGTGTTCCGCAAGCGCGTCACCAGTTCGGTGGCAGGCACGGAACCATCACCCTTCACGAGCACGGCATCGATGAAGCCAGCTTTGGCGATGAACTCGCTCGCTGTGGGCGCGTCGAACAACGCCCACGTGGCATTGCCCGGCGAGATGATGTTGTCGTACTCGACGATGCCGACCAACGTGAACTCTCGCTTGCCGTTGTCGGAGTTCACCTTCACCCGGTCGCCCAGCACGTAACCACCGTCGTTGGCAGTGAGCACATCAAGCGCCAACTCATCGCCACCAACGGGGAGACGCCCCGCCTGCACCTTCCACACCGACAGCGCGCCCTCGTTCACCGTCGCGCCATTCGTGGGGGCGGTTGGCCGTTCGATCGGCTCACCGCTCTTGCCGATCACCACGGCATCGCCAGTCACCGACGCTTGAGCATCCGCCACACCGGGAATGGCCTTCACTTCGTCGACGATGTCGGCCGGAAGTCGATCGCGGTTCTCCAGTCCGAACAGGTTCTCGACGGAATTCGAACTCTGCACGTATGCATCGACGCGGTCGTAGACGTTCGCGAACAGCGCATCGAACGTGCGCGAGATGGTGTCCTTGAACACGAACGTGCCCGACAGAAAGGCCGTGCTGGCCACGATGGCCAACGAGGTGAGGACCAACCGACCCCACCTCGCCGCAATGCTGCGCAGCGCCAGACGAAACATCAGGTGGTGGCGATCGCTTCCAAGATGTCGGCCTTCGCTGCTCGACGCGCAGGAAACACTGCGGCCCCGGCGGCAAACACCAGAGCCAGCGCCCCGGCCACCACGATCGTGGAGATCGGCAGCGAGAACACGCTGAGGCCCTGGTCCTTCAGCGCCGCCACGATGATCCACCCGAGCATCACGCCCAGCACGGTTCCTGCGATGACGCCGACCACCGCGGTGACCATGCTCTCCCACAGCACCGCACTGCGCACCTGACGGCGCGTGGTTCCCACCGCTCGCAGCAGACCGAGCTCGCGACGCCGTTCGTAGACCGCCAGCATCAGGGTGATGACGATGCCGATGATGGCGATGAAGATGCTCATGCCCAGCAGTGCGTAGATGAAGTTGAGGAACCCATCGATCTGCTTGCTCTGGTCGGCGATGTACTCATCGCGACTCTGCAACTTCAGCGACGGGTAGGTATCGACGACGGCTGCGATCGCGGCCGAGTTCGCCGCCGTAACACCACCCGGGGTGCGGATGAAGACACCGATGTCGAACACCGGCACAGGCGAGCCGTCGAAGATGGCTCGATCGACGATCAAGTTGCCGAACAACTTGGTGTCGAAGATGCCCTGCACGGTCAACTTGAGATCGATCCCGTCGATGGTGCGAGCCTGGACGACATCGCCCACCGACAGCGCGTCGCGATCGGCCTTTGTCTTCGAGACCAGGATGCCGTCTTTGGCGAGATCGGCAAAGCTGCCGGCCACGAACGGAATGTCGAGCACGTTCTGGGCGTCGGCGGGGCGCAGGGCGATCACCTGCTTTGCCCTGTAGTCGACCTTCTCCTGGATCTGCAAAGCCGTGGCCGCAAGGCCCATCACATCGCCCACCTGGGCTGCCTTCAGGTCGTCAGCTAGCGACGCCGGCACGCTGGCGCCGTTGTTGCCTTGCTTGGCCGTCACCACGTAGTCGCCGTTGAACGACTTGCCCACCACGTCGTGTGTGGTGGCCTTGGCCGACGCACCGAGCGTGGCCACGCCGATCAAGAGTGCCAGGCCCACAGCGAGCGCACCCGCAGTGAGTGCCGTGCGCTTCGGGTTGCGCGCTGCGTTGCGACCCGCCATGGTGCCTGAGGCCCCGCGGAGCTTGGTGAGCACCGGCGTGGCGAGGCGAGCCACCGGAGTGGCCAAGAACGGACCCAGGGCGATGAGCGCGAGGAACAACGCCGATGCAGCGCCGCCGAGAGCCATCGTGTTGCCGCGCAGGCCCAGCCACACGAACAGCGCGGCGCTGACGACGGCCAACGTACCCACCACCTTGCGGGTGCGGCTGACATCGGCATGGTCGATGGCCACGTCGCGCATCGCTGCCAGAGGCGGCACGCGACCGGAACGGATGGCGGGAGCAATTGCGCACACAATGGTGACCAGCACGCCCACGATCAACGTGACCACGAAACCAGTGGGGTGAATGACGAGAGTGGATTGGCCCGGCCCGATGCCGGCCTTGTTCATCGCCCAGAGGATGAACCACGCCAGCCCCACACCGCCCGCGCAGCCGAGCAGCGAACCGCCCAGGCCCACCACGATGGCCTCGATGAACATCGAGCGCGTCACCTGGCTACGGCTGGCGCCCACCGCCCGCAGCAATGCATTCTCCCGCGTTCGCTGGGCGGCACTGATGCTGAAGACGTTGTAGATGATGAAGCTGCCGACGAACAGCGAGATGAGGGCGAAGATCGACAGGAAGATGGTGATGAAGCTGAGCGTCTTCTCCACCGCGCTCTGGTTCTCGGAGATGATCTGCTGACCGGTGAGCACTTCCACCTCGGGGTCGGCCAACGCAGCGTTGATGGAAGTGGCAACCTCCTGCTGTGTCTGGCTGCCGTCGCCGCGCACCACGATGTTGTCGATCTTCGTGGTGTCGCCGATGACGAACTCCTGCGCCGTCGGCAGGGTGAACAGTGTCCAGGTGGCCCCACCCGACGTGGCCTTCCCCGCGAACTTCGCGATGCCCACCACGGTGAACTGGCGAGGCTTTCCTTGCGAGGTGACGGTGACTTCATCACCGAGATGCAGAGGACCGAGTGTGGCCGACGACTTGTCGACCACCACTTCCGTGGGCGACGAAGGAGCGTGGCCCGAATCCAGGCGCCACGGCGAACCCTCGCTGTCGATCCATGCACCGGCGAACTTGGGCGGACCATCCTGGCCAATCACCTTGCCGTCCTTGGTGGTGACGGTGGCGCTGCCCTGCACGTCGCCGTGGGCTTCGACGACGCCCGGAACCTTGAGGACCGCATCCACCAGGGACACGTCGATCCGGTCGCGAATGTCCTGGCCGAAGTCGCCCTCGACGACGTTGTTGGAGCGCACGAACGCATCGGTCTTCGCGTAGGCGCTGGCAAACATCTGGTCGAAGCTGCCCTTGATGGTGTCGGTAAACACGAACACGCCCGACAGGAACGCCGTGCCGGCGATGACGGCCGTAGCGGTGAGGAGCAACCGTCCCTTCCGCGACCAGATGTTGCGGAGGCTGAGCTTGAACATGGCTCAGTCTCCGAAATGCTTCATGCGGTCCAGCACGCGTTCGGCGGTGGGTTCGTGCATCTCGTCGACCACCTTGCCGTCGGCGAGGAAGATGACTCGATCGGCATAGCTGGCAGCAACGGGATCGTGGGTGACCATCACGATGGTCTGCCCCAACTCGCGCACTGCACGCCGCATGAACGCCAGGATCTCCGCCCCGGTGCGACTGTCGAGGTTGCCGGTGGGCTCGTCGGCGAAGATGATCGTGGGCTGGCTGGCAAGCGCTCGCGCCACAGCAACACGCTGCTGCTGGCCGCCGGAGAGTTCGCTAGGACGGTGACGCAAACGGTCGCGCAACCCCACCGTGTCGATCACGTTGTCGATCCAGGTCTGGTCGCCCTTCGTGCCACCCAGCAACAAGGGCAGGGTGATGTTCTCCTCGGCGGTCAGTGTGGGCACCAGGTTGTACGCCTGAAAGATGAAGCCGACTGCGGTGCGGCGAAGTTCCGTGAGTTGCTTGTCGTTGAGATCGGCAAGGGCCGTATCGCCGATGTGCACGGCGCCACTGGTGAGCGAATCCAGACCTGCCAGGCAGTGCATCAGCGTGCTCTTGCCGGAGCCCGAAGGGCCCATGATGGCGGTGAACTTGCCGGCCTCGAAGGTGACGGATACGCCGTCGAGCGCACGCACTTCGCTGTCGCCGGCGCCGTAGATCTTGCTTGCGTCGATGGCCCCGGCTGCCGCCAGCGTGGTGGGAGTGTCAGTCATGGCCCCTTGTGTAGCGCAGAAAACCGAAAAAGTCGCCTCATCCAGCCGTGACGTCGGACGAACAAGTGTGGTAGCGACAGATCCTCATCAAGTTCGGCGGCGACAATCGGCGTAGGGGGCGGCGCCAAAGTGGCCTACGCTCACGCCTTGATGTTGTGCACGGCCTGCGGCGGTTCTGTCCCTGTTGGGGCCCGATTCTGCCCGGCGTGCGGCAACGCCCAACAGTCGGTGCAGTCCCAGGCTGAAGAACGACGGATCGTCACCATCTTGTTCGCCGACCTGGTCGGGTTCACCTCGCTGGCCGAGCACATGGACCCTGAGCACGTGAAGCGCCTCATCGACAACTGCTTCGAGCAGATGGTCGAGGTGGTGGTGGAGTTCGGTGGCCGCGTGGACAAGATTCTGGGCGACGGAATGCTGGTGCTCTTCGGGGCACCCGTCGCGCACGAGGACGACCCCGAGCGAGCAGTGCGCGCCGCCCTGCGCATGCAATCCACATTGGCTGCGCACGTCGCCGCAAGCGGCATGAACGAACTGCAGATGCGCATCGGCATCAACACGGGCGAGGTGCTGGTGGGCACATTGGCCGGCACCGATTACACCGCCATGGGCGATGTGGTGAACCTGGCGTCGCGCCTACAGGCCCAAGCGCCACCCGGAGGCGTCCTCGTGGGAGAAAGCACCCACGTGCTCACGGCGCACACATTTCGTTTCGAAGCCGTTGGCGATGTGCAAGCCCGCGGCCGCGAGCAGACGATTCGAGCATGGCTGGCGATGGAAGCCACCGCTCCACCCGGCGCAGGACGAAGGCGCCGACGCGATGTGCCCTTCGTCGGACGATCACGCGAACTCGCGCTCTCCACCGCCGCAATGGAACTGGTCACCGACCACGACCGAGGCATGGTGCTGCACCTGATGGGCGACACCGGCGTGGGTAAGAGCCGGCTCGTCGACGAACTCATCAGCCGCTTCCGCAGCGAGCACGACGTGACACTGCTGGAGGGCGCCTGCGTGCCGTACGGCGAGTCCAACGTGTGGTGGCCGATCGCGAACGCGGTCATGCGTTCGTTGGACTTCGACGCTGATCTACCACTCAGCATGATTCGCGCCGAGGCCATCGCCCGGTCCGAGCGGATGTTTCCCGCGAAGACACCCGCAGAACGCGAGCACGTAGCCGATGTGTTCGCGCATCTCCTCGGCCACCCATCTCCGCTGGACCGTCTGGACGGTGCGGGTGCTCGCAGCACCATTCATCACACCGTTGCAGAGGTGCTCGATGCCAAGGCTCAGGAAGGCCCCGTGGTGCTCAGCATCGACGATCTTCACTGGGCCGACCCTGTGCTGCTCGAATTACTCGAGTCGTTGGTGTCGTCGTTGAGTCGCGACCAGTTCGTGCTGCTCACTGCGATGCGACCCGGAGCCGAACTCGCATGGCCGCCGAGAAGCGACCGCTCCACCGTGGTGTCACTCACGTTGCAGCCCCTGTCGCACGAGGAGACCGACGAACTGAGCCGGGCCCTGCTCTCTGATGAGGATCCCACCGACGCCACGCTCGGCGCACTGTTCGACCGCAGCGGCGGCAACCCACTGTTCCTCATCGAACTCGTAGCCCTCACCGAAGCAGGCGGCAGCGGCGATCTACCCGACACGCTTCGCACACTCATCGCCGCCAGGCTGGACCAATTGAGTCTCGGACAGCGCCAGTTGCTCGAGAACGCCGCCGTCCTCGGAACGTCCGGCAGCTTCACCGCGCTCGAGCAGTTCGCCACCGCACTCGGCCAGCCTCACCCCGGCGAGGCACTGCAGGAACTCGACGAACTCGGACTGCTCGATGTGCACGGCACCCGCTGGGAGTTCAACAGCGAGAGCGTGCGCGACGCTGCATACCAGACACTCACCAAGGCCGCCCGCGCCACACGCCACGCAGGCGTTGCGAGAGCACTGGCCTTCAACAAGGTCGGCATCGACGATCTTGCCCACCACGCGGCCAGCGCCGCAGAACTGATGACCGAGCTCGGAAGCGTCGAGGGCTTGCCGCCCGACCTGCCCGAGAACGCAGTGCAGCTACTCACCAGCGCAGCCGACCGAGCCCTCGAGACGGGCAGCCTTCGCCTCGCCGTGCGACACTCCACCCGAGCGCTGGACCTGTCGGTGGGGGCACTGGCCGACGATGCGAGGGTGGCTCGGCTCCGCAAGGTGCGCGCCGCAGCCGCCACCGACCTACGCCAATTCGAATCGGCGACCGCCGACATCGATGCCATCACCACCATCGCAACGCGCACCAACGACACCGTCATGCTCGGCGAGGCGCACCGGCTCCGAGGCATGTTGGCGAACGTGGCCGGCAGGGTGGAGGATGCCCGTGAACAACTTGGTCTCGCCGTGGATCTGTTGCGGGGCGTCGACCGACCGGATTTGCTGGCCGACGCCCTGCGCCACCGCGGTTTCATCGAGATGTTCACCGGTTCGCTGTCCGATGCCGAGTGGTTCTTCGGTGAGGCCGACAGCCTGTTCCGCGAGCTCGACGATCAGCGCGGCATGGCGTACGTGGAGCAACACCGCGCGTTCATCGCATTCCTGTCCGGCGACATGACCGTGGCACGCGAGCGTCTCGTTCGGGCCGCTGGTTCGCACAGCCAGCTCGGCGACCGCAACGGCGCCGGCTGGGCGTTCGGTCTGCTCGCGTTCGTCGAGTTCTTCGAGCGACACTTCGAAGAGGCCGAGCGGTTGGCGGTCACCGTTCAACGCGAAGCCGAACTGCGCGGCGACGAGTGGGCGGCGGGGATGATGGACACCCTGCGCGCCGACCTCCACCTGTGGCAGGGTCGCCTCGAAGAAGCAAGTGATCTGGCCGAACGGGCTCGATCGAGGTTCAAGCGGCTCAACGACCGCTTCGGCCTCATCCAGTCGCTGGCGCCGCTGGTGCGCTCGCAGGTGGCGTTGGGCCGTTTCGCAGCGTCACAACGCAGTGCGGAAGAACTCAGCGCACTGGCCGACACCGGACGCCCCGGACCGTATCCGCTGCTCTCGATCGCAGGCGCGGCGATGCATCGCGGCAACGGCGCCGTCGCGTTGGCCATGGCCGATCGAGCGATCAGCGAAATCGAGCACACCGGCTCGAACGTGACGGAAGCCGTCGTGCTACGAGCCGCCGCTCTCACGCAACTCGGCCGTCACGAGGAAGCATTGGCAGCAATCGAATCGTTGCAGGATGGCGGGCAACAGCACCCCTTCACTCGCGCGGTGGCCGCACTCGTCACCATGGCCGCTGGCTTCCCGGACATCGCGGTGGAACATGCAGAAGCCGTCACCCTCATCGAGGGTGCCAGCTATCTGGATCAGGTCTTCGCCTACGTCGCCGCTGCCGGAGCGTTCGATCAACTGGGCCACCACGCCCAAGCGGCGCTCTCGGCGGAAGCCGCCATCGCCCGCGCCATGGGCGTGGGCGATGTCGTTGCCACGGCGCTGGCCACCGCCACGTTCGAGGCGGTCACCGGACAGCCACATCCGGCGCACGACAGCCGCACACCCATCGGTGACGGTTGGGAACTCGTGGTGCGTCAGCTCGCCACTGGCGCCGCTTGATCGCCCCGTCCGGGCAGCGTTAGCCGGCTACGTCGCGACGCCAGGGAAGCTCACTCAGGAACTTCGCTGCGGCGGGGTGCGGATCCATCTCACGATCGATGTGCATCGGCGTGATGTCGCGGGCAGGCGCATGCTTCACCTGGCAACCTGGGCACCAGTACACGAGACGGGCGTGCTCTCCAACGCGCTTCACCAAGATGGTGTCGCCGCAACGAGCGCAGGGCTGACCGTTGCGCGAGTAGACGGCCAAGCCACCGGGGATATCGGGCTGCGTGACACGCTGACTGTTCGCAAGGTTCATGCGCAGCATGCGTGCCGCCGACTGGATCACCTGCACGCAGTCGGCTGGGTGCAGGGTGTGTACCTCGGCGAACGGGCTGAGATCGCAGGCCCACAGGATCTCGCTGCGATACACGTTGCCCACGCCGCATGCGACGTGTTGGTCCAGCAGCACCTCGGCAATCGTGGCGCTCGGATCGGGATAGTCGTAGATGCGACGAGCGCATTCCTCGAGTTCCTTCACCGGTGCCGTGCAAAGGTCGGGTCCGAGCCGGCCGAAGCCCGGGTGGCGATGGATGTCGAACTCGCGGAAGGTTTCCACCACCGGAGCGTTGAAGCACACGGCAACCCAGTCGTGTACCTCGATCGCCACGCGCATCTGACTGTCGGGCTTCCGCCAACGCTCGCCGGCTCGATACAGGTGCCACGAACCGGTCATTCGCATCTGCGTGTGCAACACGAGGCCGTCGTCCCACGACACGTCGAGGTGCTTTCCGTGGCTCTCCACCAGTTCGATGACGCGCCCCACAGCTGGGCGTGGCCCGTACAGTCGTGGCGCATCGAAGCGGACGACGGGTTTGCCCACCAACGCGGTCCGCAGCGCAGCGGCCGAACGATGAATCGTATCCCCCTCGGGCATAACACGAATCGTAAACGCTGGACACGGCTCAGCACGCGATACCCATCTATCTCATGGGTAGCGTGCATCTCGTGTCGAACGAAGAACTGCTCGAAACGATCGATCCGCTGCCACCGATCTCCGACCCTGTCGGCACCGCGCGCCGCAAGCACGGCGCTGCTGGTGCAGTACTGGCGGCCGGTCTGTTCGGCATCGACGTCGCGCTGGGCAGGAAGCCGAAGGAAGAAGTGCCCGTGGTGGTCGACGCAGCCGGCGAACCCACGAACATCGACACCGACGGAATGACCTTCGCCATCGACGCCGACACGCAGATTGTCGCTCCGCCGTTGCCCCCCAGCATGCCGTTGGCGCCCAAGCCGAAGCGCCGTTCGCGTTTCTCCTAGGGCATCCATCCCGCCGAAGGGTTTCATCGGCAAGGCTGGACATGACAACATCGTTGGTTCCGGCTCTTCTCTGGCGGCTCGCACATGAACGAAAAACTCGACACTCGCAACGGTTGGCTCAACAAGGACGACCTGCAGAACATCCGCGCCAATGTGCCCCTGGTGTACGTCGATGCGGTGCCCGTGCGGGTCGACGACCTCGGCCGAGTCACGTCGGTGGGCATGCTGCTGCGGCAAGCGGCCGACGGCACCATCAGCCGCATGGTGGTCAGTGGTCGGGTGCTCTACGGCGAGCGCGTTCGCGACGCGCTACTGCGTCACCTCGAGAAAGACCTTGGCCCGGTGGCGCTGCCGCGCATTCCTGCCGAGGTAGCGCCGTTCACGGTGGTGGAGTACTTCCCCGACCCCGACATCAGCGGTTTCCACGACCCGCGCCACCATGCCGTGAGCCTGGCGTTCGTCGTGCCGGTGTCGGGCGACTGCACCCCCACCCAGGAGGCACTCGACCTCGCCTGGTACCCGCCGGAGCAGGCGGTCAGCGAGTCGGTGCGCCGCGAGATGACCGGCGGCCACGACCGCCTCATCCGGCTCGCGCTCGCGCACGTCGGCCAACTCCCCTGATCACTGGGGCGAGTCAGGCGCTCAACCGGCCGAGGCGGGCGACAGGAATTGAATCAGAGGGCCTTGATGATCTCGGCCATCAGGTCGCCGGCTTCGGTGGGGTTCAGACCCACCCGCACACCAGCGGCCGCGAGGGCGTCCATCTTGCCCTTCGCCGTGCCCTTGCCGCCCGAGGTGATGGCGCCGGCGTGGCCCATCTTCTTGCCCTCGGGTGCGGTGACGCCAGCGATGTAGGCGCTCATCGGCTTGGTGACGTTGGCCTTGATGAACTCCGCAGCCTCTTCCTCGGCCGAGCCACCGATCTCACCGATCATGATGATGGCGTGGGTCTCGGGGTCGGCCTGGAACTCGCGCAGGCAGTCGATGAAGTTGGTACCGGGAACGGGGTCGCCACCGATACCCACGCAGGTGCTCACGCCGATGCCGCGCTGCTTCAGTTCGTACAGCGCCTGATAGGTGAGCGTGCCTGAGCGGCTGACGATGCCCACGTTGGGGCCCGACGCAGTGGGCAGCTGGGCAATCTCGCCGGCGGTGATGCCGATGTTGCACTTTCCAGGGCTGATGATGCCCGGGCAGTTCGGGCCCAACAGACGCGTGTTGGGATAGTCGCGCACGAGCGTGTTGTAGACCTTCGCCTCGTCCTGGGCCGGAATGCCCTCGGTGATGCACACGATGAACGCGATGCCCGCCGCAGCGGCCTCGAGGATGGCGGCGCTGGCAGCCTTCGGCGGCACGGCGATGAACGATGCAGTGGCGCCCGTAGCAGCCACGGCCTCGGCCACCGAGTTGAACACCGGAATGCTGCCACCCTCAGGAATGGCCACATCGGTGCCGCCCTTGCCGGGGGTGACGCCGCCGACGACCTGGGTGCCATAGGCCTGGTTGCGCAGACCGTGGTACTTGCCCTGGCCGCCGGTGAGGCCCTGCACGATGACCTTGGTGTTCTGATCGACGAAGATGGCCATGTCAGTTCGTTCCGTTCGCGATGGCGACCGCTGCGCGGGCCGCTTCCAGCATGGTGGGCTTCGAGATGAGCTTGCTCTCGGGGATGCCGGCGCTGGCCAGGATGGCCCGGCCTTCCTCAGCGTTCGTGCCGTCGAGGCGGATGACGATGGGGGCTCGAAGCTCCACTCGGCCCATGGCCTCCACGATGCCCTTCGCCACTTCTTCGCCGCGGGTGATACCGCCGAAGATGTTGATGAAGATGCTCTTCACGTTCTCGTCGAAGTTGATCACTCCGAGGGCCGCAGCCATCATGTCGGCGTTCGCGCCGCCACCGATGTCGAGGAAGTTGGCAGCGGTGCCGCCCACCTGGTTCACCACGTCGAGCGTGCTCATGGCCAGGCCGGCGCCGTTGGCGATGATGCCCACGGTGCCGTCGAGACCGATGTACTGCAGGTCGTGGGTGCGGGCCAATTGCTCGCGCTCGTCGAGTTCTTCAGTGGCGCGGAATTCTTCCCACTCGGGGTGACGGAAGCCAGCGTTGTTGTCGAGGCTCACCTTGGCGTCGAGCGCGTGCACGCCACCATCCGGGCGGAGGATGAGCGGGTTGATCTCGGCGAGGTCGCAGTCGCCCTCGGTGAAGCAGCGATACAGCTTCACCAACATGTCGGCCACACCGTCGACGGCTTCATCATCGATCTTGGCGCGCACCGCAGCATCGCGAGCCGTGGCAGCCGAGAGGCCATCCACCGGGTCGATGTGCAGCAGGACGATGGCGTCGGGGTTCTCCACCGCGACCGTCTCGATCTCCACGCCGCCCTCGGCGCTGAGCATCAGCAGGTGCTGCTTGGCGGCGCGATCGAGGGAGTACGAGGCGTAGTACTCCTTCTTGATGTCGCTGGCGTGCTCCACCCAGACTCGCTTCACGAGATGGCCCTTGATGTCCATGCCGATGATGTTCCCGGCGTGGAGGCGCACCTCGTCGGCGTTGTCGGCCAACTTGATGCCGCCAGCCTTGCCACGGCCACCCACCTGCACCTGGGCCTTCACGACCACCGGGTACCCGGCCATCTCTGCAGCGGCAACGGCTTCATCGACCGTGTAGGCCACGTCGCCCGGGCTGACCGGAATGTCGAAACGGGCGAAGTACTGCTTGCCCTGATACTCGAACAGGTCCATTTAGGCCTCGTCTCCTTCGATTCGATCCAATGCGGCTTCCAGCCAGGAGCTGATGCCCTTCAACGAACTACCGGGGCCGAAGATCTCGGCCACGCCCTGCTCACGCAGTGCGCGGGCATCAGCGTCGGGAATGACCCCACCGCCGAACACGAGGATGTCGCCCAGGTCGCGCTTGCGCAGTTCCTCCATCACGCGGGGGAACAGCGTGAGGTGCGCGCCGCTCAGCAAGGACAGCCCGACAGCGTCGACGTCCTCCTGCAGCGCGGTCTCCGCGATCTGTTCAGGGGTCTGATGCAGACCCGTATAGATGACCTCGAAACCATGGTCACGAAGGGCGCGAGTGATGGTCTTCGCGCCGCGATCATGACCATCGAGCCCGGGCTTTGCCACGACAACGCGATACGGCCGCTTCACAAGTGAGGAACCCTACGACCATGGCTCGTTTCCGGCCAACTCGGGGCGCCGTGCGAGCCGCCGTCTGGAGCGGCACACTGTGTGCCGTGCGTCGTCCGCAACTGCAATCCACCTTCGCCCGAGCCGTCGTGCCGGTGTTGCTCGGCATCGTGTTCTTCGCCATTCTCGGCCTCGGCCTGTGGGGTGCTGCCGCGCTCATCGCCCGCAACTCAGACCAGACCACCGAGAACCTGGCTCCCACCATCCAGGAACTGGGCAGCACCGCGAAGCTCGCTGATGCCATCGCCAAGGACGGCCCGATCCTGCTGAACGACCTCATCGGCAACGACAGCCACATCGTGCTCGATCACACCGGTGATGTGCCCGGTCAGGGGTGGGCGCTGTACTTGGCCCACCCGGCCGACCGCACGTACGAGTGCACCATCGAAGTGGTGAAGGGCACCGCCACGTTCACCGACTGCGAGGGCCGCACCCTCACCGCCGACCAGTTGGCCACGGTGCCGCAAGGTGTGCGCCCCATCGTGAACAAAGAGGGCACCGTGCTCACCCTCGACCTCACCCCCACCTGATCACCCCGTCCCGATCACCCGGGGCTTCTCGGTGGGATTCTTCCCATTTCGGCTTCTCGGTGGGTTGCTTCCCGGAAACCGGGAACCAACCCACCGAGAACGACTGCCCGAACCTCAGGCGCGGGCGGGGGTGTTCGCCACGAGGCGAGCGGCGAACTCCTCGGTGTGCTCTTCCAGCTTCGCCCGATGCAATGCCAGGCCACCGATCACTTCCGTGCCCACCTGGGAGAGCGCCCGGTCGAGCTTGTCGAGGCTCTTGCCGGGGTTCAGCGCAAAGGTGCAGAACGACGCCGAGAGCTTCCCGCGCATCGGCGGAAGGTTGGCGATGGCACCCAGGTTCCACGGCGCCTGGCCCACCACGAACAGGCCGTGCACCCACGTGCCCACGATCACCATGTCGGCGTCCTGGATGCCACCCATCTCCAGGTCGTTCAACGGGCACACCGTGGTGATGCCCCAGCCCTCCTGCTGCAGGTTGCCAGCAATGAGCTCACCCGCCTTGCGAGTGTTCCCGGTGAGGCTGGTGTAGAGGATGGCGGCCTTCATAGGGCCAATTCAAGCAGATTCAGCGCTGTCGGAACCCTTTTGCAAGATCCCCGCCACGTCGGCCTCGGCTGCTGCCTTCGCTCGGCGCCCAGCCTTCACCTTGCGGATCACGCCCACCACACCGGCCGTGAGCGTGATGCTGATGATGACCAGCACCACGATGATGATCTTCTTCGGCAACTCGCGAGTGCCGAGGAAGATGTAGAGATCGGGGATCACGAACGCCACCAGCGAGATGACCGCCCACTTGGCTGCCTGCCGATAGTGATCGTCGACGAAGCTCAGCACCATCCGCGGCGTGGTGACGGCATCGATACACGCAGCAACGACGTCGATGCCGAGATAGATCCAGGGATTCAGGCCGTAGTCGCCCACCGCCGCCCACACGATGAGCGTGCGGATGATCGCCCACCCGATGACCACTGCAGCCCAGCTACGAGCAAGCACCTTGCGCCGGGCCAGCACGGCCGGATCATGGTGCTTCAACGCCAACGGCATAGCGCCATTCAATCAGAGGCGACACCCACCGGAGACCTCAGGACAGTTTCTTGAGGGGAGCCCACGCGAGCGACAGGTGCTTCGTTCCAGCCGACGGGAATCGGATGGTGGCCTCGGCCTTGTCGCCCTGACCACGGATCTCGAGGATGATTCCCTCGCCGAACGCGGGGTGTTCCACGTCGTCGCCCACCTTCAACCCGAGCTCCTGCGAGTTCGCGGGCGTTTGCGCATTTCGCCGGCCGGCGTTGACGGCCGCGTCGACTATGCGCTCGCGGTGCCAATCGACATCGTCATCCGGGTCGAACCCGCTGACCGGGCTACGGCTGCCGCTGTCGCGGCGCCGGAACTCGGGCGGCGATGCGTACTCGTCGCGCCCGCGATAGCTCTGGCGGCCGTAGTTGTTGCGCCCGCCGACGTTGCCAGCGTGCTCCACCAGATCAGCGGGAATCTCATCGAGGAAGCGCGACGGAGGGTTGTAGTTGGTGGTGCCGAACAACTGCCGGCTCCACGCATGGCTGAGGTGCAGTTTCTGCTGAGCACGAGTGATGCCCACGTACGCCAGGCGGCGTTCTTCCTCCATCTCGGTGGGTTCTGAAAGCGCCCGACTGTGCGGGAACACACCCTCTTCCATGCCCAGCACGAACACCACCGGATACTCCAGACCCTTCGCGCTGTGCAGGGTCATCAGCACCACCCGGTCGTCGTCGTCGATCTCGTCGGTGTCGGCCACCAACGCCACCTGTTCGAGGAACTCGTCGATGCGGGTGAACTCGCGCGCCGAGCCAACCAGTTCGCCCAGGTTCTCCAGACGACCGGCCGCCTCCACCGTCTCCTCGGCCTCCAGCTCGGCGCTGTAGCCGCTGTCGTCGAGCGCCATGCGCAACAGGTCGCCTGGACCCGTGGACTCGTCGGCCGCCGCCACCGCCAGGCTGTCGAGCAGGTCGACGAAGCTGGCCACACCACGCGCTGCGGGCCCGGTGAGGCCCGCCTCCTGCGATCGCCGCATGGCATCCACGAACGAGATGCCCTCAGCGCGCGCCAACGCGTCGAGCTTCGCCACCGACGTGTCGCCCACACCTCGCTTGGGCACGTTCAGCACCCGTTTCACGCTCACCTCGTCGGCCGGGTTCACCACAGCCTTCAAGTAGGCCATGGCGTCCTTCACCTCGCGGCGGTCGTAGAAGCGTGTTCCGCCCACCACCTTGTAGGGAATGCCGAACCGCATGAACGCTTCCTCGAGCACACGGCTCTGGGCGTTCGTTCGGTAGAAGCACGCCATGTCGCGCCAGATGAAGTGCTGCTCCTGCGCAGTCTGCTGGATGGTGCGCGCCACCCAGGTGGCCTCATCACCTTCGTCCTCGGCGTGATAGCGCACGATGCGAGCGCCCTGCCCCTTGTCGCTCCAGAGATGCTTCTCCTTGCGACCGGGGTTGTGGGCGATGACCGCGTTGGCCGCATCGAGGATGGTCTGGGTGCTGCGGTAGTTCTGGTCGAGCACGATGGTGGTGACGTCGTCGAACACCTCTTCGAACTGCAGGATGTTGCGCACATCTGCCCCGCGCCACCCGTACACGCTGTTGTGCACCAACACACCGTTGGCGACGTAGTGATGCGTCGGTTCCACCTCGAGGTCGTACACGGGCCCGTCGTAGTGCTCGATCTCCACCCGTTCCACGGTGCGCCGCGCCAGTTCCCCGTCGACCAACACGAGCACCTCTTTGCCGACCTGCACATGCCGCAATGCGGTCTCCGCCCCCGTCGGGCCGACCGGCAACACGTGATCCGGCGTGCCAGCCACAGCAGCACCGTTGACGAAAATCCGAACAACATCGCCGACGTAGCGCCCTCTATGGATTCGCCGCACATCGCCCTTCTCGACCGTTCCGAAGTCGCCGCTACCGAGCACGGTGTCGCCAACTTGGATCTGCTCGATGGGCACCGCACCGTCGAGCGTGCTGATCATCGTTCCGGGGGGCAGGCATTGGTCGCCGTCGCCCACGATGGTGATGTTCTCGTGTCCAGCAGCCAACTGCAGGGCGATCTCGTTCTGGGCGGTATTGGTGTCTTGGTACTCGTCGATGAGCACGTGCGCGAACCGCTGCTGGTAGTGCGCCAGCACTTCGGGATGCTGCCGGAACAGCACCACCACATTCATCAGCAGGTCGTCGAAGTCCATCGCCCCGGCCTTCAGCAGGCGGGCCTGGTAGTCCTGGTAGATCTCGGCGTGCTTGCGTTCAAAGATGTTGCTCGCCCGGTCGAGCGCCATTGCAGGCGTGACCAGTTCGTTCTTCCAGAGACTGATCTGGCCATGCGCACCTCGAGGCGGGAAGCGCTTGGCATCCAGCCCGAGATCGCGCACCACATAGCCAGCAAGGCGCTGAGCATCGGCCTGGTCGTAGATGCTGAACGTGCGCGGGTAACCCAACGCTTCGGCGTGAGCGCGCAGGATGCGCACGCAGGCCGAGTGGAACGTGCACACCCACATCGCCTTCACCACCGGGCCCACCAGCGCAGCCACGCGGTGCTTCATCTCCTGCGCGGCCTTGTTGGTGAACGTGATGGCCAAGATGCTGGTGGGCGAGGCACCCTCCTGGATGAGGTGAGCGATGCGATGCGTGAGCACGCGCGTCTTACCGGAGCCGGCGCCCGCCACCACCAGCAACGGGGTACCCCGATGCACCACCGCGTCGAGTTGGTCGGGGTTCAACGACTGAAGGTCGAGCGGGTCGAGATCGAACTGGAGGCGGCCGTCGTCGCTCATGATGTGGCCATCCTACGGAGGGGGTGCCACACCGTTGCCACGAGACCGGACCGCCTCCACCCCTCACGGTTAGCCTGACCGGAATGTCGAGGCTCAAGCTGTACCTGTTCGCCGCCATCGGCGGTGCACTGACGGGCCTCATCTCGTTCGCCTTCCTGCGTGCCCTCGACTGGGCCACGCACACCCGCCTCGCCCACGGATGGCTGGTGTGGCTATTGCCGGCGGCCGGTTTCATCGTCGCTGGCTCCTACCACTACTGGGGTGGCCGGGCGAAGGGCGGCACGCCGATGGTCATCGAGCAAGCCCACACGTTCACCCGCGGCGTACCCACTCGAATGGCGCCGATGATCTTCGGCGGCGCCGTCGCCGGCCACATCGTCGGTGCATCGGTGGGTCGAGAAGGGGCCGCGCTGCAGATGGCCGGATCGGTCACCGACAGTGCCGCACGCCTCGCTCGCCTCACGCACGACCAACGTCGCACGCTCATCGCCGCGTCGCTCGCTGGCGGCTGGGGCGCGGTGTTCGGGGTGCCGATCACGGGCATCGTGTTCACGCTGCAGGTCACCAAAACCCATCGTTGGCGAGCGCTCATCCCCGCTGTCATCTCCGCGTACACCGGCACATGGGTGGTCAGCGCGCTCGGCTACACCATCGGCGACCGGCCTCGCCTTAGCCGCGCTGGTTGGTCGTTCCTGCTGCCGTTCAAACTGGCACTGGTGGGCATCGGCGTGGGCCTGATCGCCCGCCTGTTCGTCGCACTGCTGAAGGTGACCAAGCGGAAGGTGGCGCACCGCCTGCACTGGCCGCCGTTACGCGCGGCATTCGGTGGGGCCGTCACCATTGCCCTGCTGATGATCGTCGGCCGCGACTACCTCGGCCTCTCCGGGTCGCTGTACTCCAGCGCCATTGCTGGCGAGCACATCGACATCTGGGTGCCGTTCCTGAAGATGCTGTTCACCGTGGTCGCTCTGGGCACCGGGTTCGTCGGTGGCGAAGTGCTGCCGTTGTTCGTGATGGGTTCCACCTTCGGAGCTGCCGTAGCTCCTGGGCTGAACCTCAGCGGACCGATGCTGGCCACAGCCGCCGCGCCGGCGGCATTCGCGAGTGGCGCATCGGTGGCGCTCACCGGCGTGGTGCTCACGGTCGAGCAGTTCGGATGGCGCACGCTCATCCCGGCGCTCATCGTCGGCGCATTCGCCCGCATCGCCGCCGGGCGGCCCGGGCTGTACATCGCCCACTGACTAGGTTGCCGGGCATGCAACAGCTGTCGACGGCCGACCTTCAGCGCCGCACCGACCTGCGTCGCATGAAACGCCTCGCGCTCGCGCTCTTGGTGTTTGTCACGATCGTGTTCCTGGTGGCCCGCTGGCAAGAGGACCGCAATGGTTGGGTCGGCTACGTGCGAGCGTTCGCCGAAGCGGCCATGGTGGGAGCCCTCGCCGACTGGTTCGCTGTCACCGCATTGTTTCGGCATCCACTCGGCCTGCCCATTCCCCATACGGCCATCATTCCGAACCGCAAAGATCAGATCGGCCAGTCCTTGGGCGAGTTCGTGCAGGAGAACTTCCTCACGCGGGAGGTACTGCACGAGCGACTCGACCAGGCGCGCGTCGGGCAACGCCTCGGCACCTGGCTGGCCGACGCAACCAACGCAGCAAAGGCGGGCACCGCGGTGGCCGACGCCATGCGCGGCAGCCTCGAGGTCATCGATGATCGCGATGTCGGCGCCGCCCTGGAGGGAATCATCGAGCGCAAGGTGCGCAACACATCGATCGCCCCGCTGATGGGTAGAGCCATCGATCTGGCGATGGAAGGTGGGCATCACCATCGCCTGCTCGACGTGACGCTCACAGGCCTCGGCGGATTCCTCGACGACAACCGCACCACGTTCCGCCAACGCCTCGCCACCGAGTCGCCGTGGTGGGTGCCCGAGGGTGTCGACGATCGCATCTTCGACAAGATCTACACCGCGGTCCATCGCTTCCTCGCCGACATCGGCCGCAACCCCGAGCACGAGGTGCGCCAGGCCATCGACCGTCGCATGCTCGACTTCGCTGCACGCCTGAAGTCCGACCCTGGGCTCATCGCCAAGCTCGAGGACGTGAAGGCCGAACTCCTCGAACACCGCGATGTTCAAGCGTGGCTGCAGAGCCTGTGGGGCGAGGTGAAGCGCTCCACACTCGTGGCCACCGACGACCCGAACAGCGAACTGCGCCACCGCATCGATCGGTCGCTACAACGCCTCGGTGAGCGAATGGCCGCTGAACCCGAGTTGCAAGCGAAGGTCGACGACTGGGTGCGGCGGGCCGCCGGCTATGTGGTCGACCACTACCGCGGCGAGGTGGCTGAGATCATCTCGTCCACCGTCGCCAAGTGGGACGGCAAGGCAACCGCCGAGCGACTGGAATTGCAGGTCGGCCGCGATCTGCAATTCATCCGCATCAACGGCACCATCGTCGGTGGTCTGGCCGGTCTGGTGATCTACACGATCACCCAGTCCATCTTCTGAACGTCAGTTACGGCGCGGCGAACCGGCAAGCAGGTGCAGTTCGTCGTGCGCAAGGGTGGCGCCAGCAAGCGCCGTGATCTGCGAAGGACCCTCGTAATGCGGCGCCACTTCCACCAGATCGGCACCCACGATGTCGAGCCCATGCAGACGGAACAGCACGCCACGGAGTTGCGCCGTGGTAAGCCCACCGATGACAGGAGTGCCGGTGCCCGGAGCGAACGCCGGGTCGAGCGCATCGATGTCGATGGTGAGGTAGATCGGCATGCCGTGCGTGTGTTCACGAATCAGATCAGCCATCTGCGACAGCGACATGTCGACCACCTTGTTCATGTCGTACACGTTGAAGCCCATCGTGTCGTTCGGTGTGCGCATGCCGATCTGCACCGACGATGCCGGCTCGATCACTCCCTCGCGCGCTGCCTTCAGGAACATCATTCCGTGATGTAGCGGGTCGTCTTCCCGGTACTCCCAGGTGTCGCTGTGTGCGTCGAAATGCACCAATGCCATCTGCCCGTAATGCTCGGCATGGGCACGAAGCAGAGGAAGGCTCACCAGGTGGTCGCCGCCCAGCGATACCACGCCCATCCCCGCGGCGATGAGAGCACTGGTGCGGCGCTGCGTGGCGGCCAGCATCAGATCGGTGGTGCCGGGAGGGAAGGGCACGTCACCGGCATCCACGCACACCCGGTTGCTCAGCGTGCCGGTGGGCCACGGCCATAGCGTGTGCTCGAACTCGCCCGACAGCGTGCTCTGTTCGCGGATGGCCCGCGGACCGAAGCGAGAACCCGGGCGGTTGGTGACGCCCAGGTCGTATGCCACGCCCTGCACCGCAAGATCGGCTGGCGCTCCCGGCTGGAAGCGAGGGAGTCGGGCGAACGTGGAGTCGCCCGCCCAGGTCATGCCCACTTCGTGCGGACTGGGTTCGGAATGCAGGTCGTATGCGTCGGCCATCGACGGGCACGGTAGCGCGCGGTGGGTCAACCAGCCAGCGCGTGAAGGGCAGCAATGGCATCATCAGCCATCACATCCACGACCGCAGCAACAGGCTTCCTCGGTCCCGTCACGGTCTGCAACGCACGGCCACCCGCAGCCGACGCCGGCAGGCCCACAGTGAGGACGGCGAACCCCGCCTTTGGTTCGGCCTCGTGCACCACGGCACCCTTGGCGATCGCTCGCCACAGCAACTCGATGCGTTGCGCTCCCGGGCGGTTCGTCGTGCGACCACCCACCACCTCGAAGTACCAGCGACGACCCTTGCGGTCCTTTGCAGCCAGGGTGGGCACCACTCCGGTGACCACTTTGGCGTCGTCGACGATGTCGGTGAAGCCGGCCTGGGTCAGCAACGCCGCAGCGAGGTCCTTGGCTGCCCAACCACCTTCCACCGGGTCGGAGTCGCGACTCCCTCCGGCGCGCACACGCACCTGCGGCAGCAACTCCACCTCGGCCACGCGTTCCAGTGCTGCAGCGGCATAGCCGGCGTCGGTGTCGTACCCGATGAAGTGACGCCCAGTCCGCTTGGCTGCCACTGCCGTGGTGCCCGAACCCATGAACGGGTCGAGCACCAACTCGCCCTCATAGGTGTTCATGTGGATCAATCGTTCGGGCAGCGCCACGGGGAAGGGCGCCGGGTGCCCCACCCTCGACGCGCTTTCCGGCGGAATCTCCCACACGTCGACCGTGCTCTCCATGAACTCGTCGCGGCTCATCGTGCTCACCGAGGGCAGGCCGAGCTTGGCACGCTGCTTGGCATCGATGGCTCGATCGAAGCGACCCTTCGAGGCGATGATCACGCGTTCGGAAAGATCTCGGAGCACCGGGTTACCGGGCCGCTGGAAACTGCCCCACGCGCAGTTGCCGGCGGCGCCACGCTGCTTCACCCACACCACTTCGCCGCGCAGCAGCAGCCGCAGGTCGTCCTGAAGAATGGTGGTGACGTCGGCGGCGAGCGATCGGTACGGGCGCCGACCCAGGTTCGCCACGTTCACCGCGATGCGGCCACCTGGCTGCAGCACGCGCACGCATTCGGCGAACACGTCTTCCAGCATCTGGAGGTACTCGACGTAGTTGGCCGGGATGTGGCCTTCGCCCAACGCTTCTTCATATGCCTTGCCGGCGAAATAGGGCGGCGAGGTGACCACGAGCGCCACCGAGTTGTCGGCCACGTGGCTCATGTTCCGGGCATCGCCCACCACGATCGTGTCGAGAAGGCTGGGCTCGCCGATCGTCTCGTCGTCGCTCACCTCGGGCGCATGGAACCGCTCGTAGAACGCCGACGAGTCGTGGCCCTCGCGCTTGCCCACGCCGAACGCCGACGTCTTCGTTCCGCCCTTGCGGCGACGCGCTGGAGTGACGGGTTCGGACACGCGGCAACGATACGCGACCGCTCGCGCGCACCGCGCGATACCGCGCACCATCCGCGCGACATCGCGCGCCGACCGTGCGAGCTGGGCCCGCCATCACGGCACCGATTGCCCCACTTGGCGGCGAGAGATTCCGCGCCCACGGGCGCGATTCACGCCACATCCGGCACTTTCCTCGCCCGTGGGTGCGTTGTGAGCCAAATCTGGCAGGTTTCGCGCCCAACCTGGGGTGGTGCGGCGGGGTTGGGTAGGGTTGCGTCGTTATGGCTTACCGGTACTTGTGGACGCCCTTGCAGCTCGGGCCGGTCACCACCCGCAACCGCATCGTGTTCAGCGCCCACCTCACGAACTACGCGCTTGACGGCAAACCCACCCAGCAGCACGCCGACTACTACGCGGCCAGGGCAGCAGGCGGCGCCGGCCTCATCATCACCGAGGAACACAGCACCCACCCCACCGACTGGCCGTACGAGAAGCTCATCCACGGCTTTCACCGCGACGTCATCCCCGGCTATCGGGCCATCACCGAGGCCGTGCACCGCCATCGCGTGCCCATCTTCGCTCAGATCAACCACAACGGCGGTCAGGCCAGCAGCATGTACTCGCGCCTGCCCGTGTGGGCACCGTCGCCCGTGGCCGACCCACTGTTCCGTGAGGTGCCCAAGGCCGTCACCGAGGCCGAGATCGACGAGATCATCGCCGGGTACGCCGTGGTGGCCGAGCACTGCGCCGAGGGCGGCTTCGATGGCATCGAACTGCAGTGCAGCCACAGTTCCATCGTGCGCGGCTTCCTGTCGCCCGCCACCAACAAGCGCACTGATGAATACGGCGGCAGCATCGAGAACCGGGCCCGTCTGCTGGTGCGCATCGTGGGTGCCGTCCGCAAGGTCATCGGCAACCGTCTGGCGCTCGGCGTGCGCATCTGCGGCGACGAACTCATCGAGGGTGGCACCGACATCCACGATGCCGTGCGCATCGCCGAGATCGCCGAAGCCACCGGGCAGGTGGACTACATCAACACGTCTATCGGTGTCGCCACGGCCAGCCTGTTCATGATCGAGGCGAGCATGCACATTCCGCCCGGCTACGCGATGTTCATCCCCTCGGCGTTCCGTAAGGCCGTCGACATTCCGGTCGTGGGCGTCGGCCGCTTCAAAGACCCTCTCCAGGCCGAGCGGGCCATTGCCGAAGGCCACTGCGACCTCGTGGGCATCGTGCGTGGCCAGATCGCCGACCCCGATTTCGCAGCGAAGGCCCGAGCTGGGAACACCGACGACATTCGGTTGTGCCTCAGCTGCAACCAGGAGTGCGTGGGCCGTATGGGCCTGAACCGCTGGCTCGGATGCATCGAGAA
The DNA here is from genome assembly GCA_903919455.1 of uncultured Acidimicrobiaceae bacterium. Lineage (GTDB taxonomy): Bacteria > Actinomycetota > Acidimicrobiia > Acidimicrobiales > Ilumatobacteraceae > UBA668. The sequence goes on from CAIXIJ010000036.1 coordinate 30,172, forward strand.
CCCGCGCACGGGTCGCGAGGCCCAGGGTGTGGGCACCGTGCACCTCACCTCCAAGCCCAAGCAGGTGATGGTGGTAGGGGCCGGCCCGGCAGGGCTGCAGGCCGCCATCGCAGCCGCACGCAACGGCCACCACGTCACCGTGTTCGAGAAGACCGACCAGCCGGGCGGTCAGGTGCGCATCGCCGCCAGCGTGCCGAACCGCGCCGAGTTCGGCGACATGATCCGCAACCAGGTGAACGAATGCGATCGCCTCGGCGTGAAGTTCGAGTACGGCGTCGGCGTGTGGCCCGGCCTGGTGGAAGAGCGCAAGCCCGACCACGTGATCGTGGCCATGGGCGCCGAGCCCGCTCGACCGTGGTGGGTGCCCGGCGATGCGAGCAACGTGGCCGATGTGCGCGAAGTGATCGACGGGTCAGCACCGAATGGCGGGCCGCAGCCCGGCGAGTCGGTGGTGGTGATCGACGAGATCGGCTTCCACCACGCCACCTCGGCAGCCGAACTGCTGGCCGACCGCGGCTGCACGGTGGAGATCGTCACCAACGGCATGGTGGTGGGGCAAGACCTCGGCATCACGCTCGACATGGAGAACTGGTGGATGCGTGCCTACACCAAGGGCATCGTCCAAAGCACCGACCTGGTGCCCATGGGGTTGGCCGATGGCGAACTCACGCTGTTGCACCACCCCACTGGGGTCAACCAGACCCGCCGCCCCGACTGGGTGGTGTTGGCCGTGCCGCCGAACCCGGTGGAGTGGCTCTACAACGACCTGAAGACGGCCGGCGTGAGCGTGGAGCGCATTGGCGACTGCCTCGCGCCGCGTCGCGCCCATGCGGCAGTGGTCGACGGCGAACGCGCCGGCGCATCGCTCTGAGCGCCTCCACGCGGCAGACTGGTGACATGAGCGCACCTGTCGTCGCTGTCGTGATGGGGTCGGCCAGCGACTGGCCCACCATGAGCAAGGCGGTCGACATTCTCGACCGGTTCGGTGTGCCGCACGAGGCCCATGTGCTGTCGGCGCATCGCATGCCCGACGAGATGTTCGCCTTCGCCGAAGAGGCGAGCGAACGCGGCCTTCGCGCCATCATCGCCGGAGCCGGCGGCGCCGCACACCTACCCGGCATGTTGGCTGCGAAGACCGTCGTGCCGGTGCTGGGCGTGCCGGTGCCGAGCAAGCACTTGGCGGGCCAGGACAGCCTCTACAGCATCGTGCAGATGCCCGCCGGTGTACCGGTGGCCACGTTCGCCATCGGCGAAGCCGGCGCCACCAACGCCGCTCTGTTTGCCGTGGCACTGCTGGCTGCCGGCGACGAGCAGTTGGCTGCAGCCCTTGCCGAGTATCGATCGCAGCGTCATCACGATGCCGCCACGAGTACCCTGCCACCCGCATGAGTACGCACCCCGTCGTCACCCCGCCCGCCATGATCGGCCTTCTGGGTGGGGGCCAACTCGGCCGCTACTTCGTCATAGCCGCCAAGTCCATGGGCTTCAAAGTCACCGTGGTGGAACCCGACCCCACGTCGCCGGCAGGTGCGATGGCCGACGTGCACATCGTGGCTCCCTACGACGACCCTGACGCCCTCGAGCAACTGGCTGCCACGTGCGCCGTTGTGACGGTGGAGTTCGAGAACGCTCCGGCATCCGCACTGGCCACCATCGCCGACCGCACGCTGGTGCACCCCACCCCCGCCGCCCTCGCCATCTGCCAGGACCGCATCGCCGAGAAGGACTTCCTGCTCGATATTGGCGCTCCGGTGGGCCCGTACGTGATCATCCGTAGCGACGCCGACATCGAAGCGGCCGCCGACTTCCCCCTTCCTGCCGTCTTGAAGACCGCACGAAACGGATACGACGGTAAGGGCCAGATGGAAGTCTGGTATCCCAGTGACCTGGCCCCCACCTGGGAGCAACTCGGCAAGGTGCCGTGCGTACTGGAGCAACGCCTCCAACTCGACCGCGAGTTGTCGATGGTGTTGGCCCGCACCGCCGACGGCCGCACCAGCACCTACGCAGTGGCCCAGAACAGCCACATCTCGGGAATCCTCGATGTGAGCTACGTCCCTGCCTACATGCCAGCCGACAGCGCGGAGGGCGCCGCCACCCTGTGCCAGTACATCGCCAACGAGTTGCAGTTCGTCGGCGTGATGGCGGTCGAGATGTTCGTGGTGGGCAACGACGTGTACGTGAACGAGATCGCACCGCGACCACACAACACGGGGCACTACACGCTCGACGTGTGCACCACGAGCCAGTTCGAAATGCAGGTGCGAGCCATCTGCGGCCTCGCCCTCACCGAGACCCGACTGTTGGTGCCCGGCGTATCGATGCTGAACCTGCTCGGCGACCTGTGGGAGAAGGGTGAACCGAACTGGCAGCGCGTCCTCGACAACCCGGCGGTCCACCTGCACCTCTATGGCAAGCAGGAAGCACGGCCGGGCCGCAAGATGGGCCACATGACTGTGGCCACCGGCACGGCCATGGGCGCCACCGCGCTCGGCCGTCGCCTGCGCAAACAGCTCACCGAGGAGTGATCGTGAGCGAGTTGCAGATCCTGCGCCGAACGCTCGATCACCCGCACGTGCGACCCATCCTCGATCGGCTCGATCACGAGCTCATCACCACCGAGCCCGAGGGCGGTGTGTGCCACATCCACATCGACCCCACCGATGTGGAAGATGGTAATGGGGCGTTCTTCATCGCCTACGTCGACGACGAGCCCAGCGCGTGCGGTGCCTACCGCCGCATCGGGCCGACCACGGCCGAGGTGAAGCGAATGTGGGTGGACCCCGAACGTCGGGGCCTCAAGCTCGGTGCCGCCATCCTGCGCACCATCGAGGACGTCACCCGGGCCGAGGGCTACACCGAACTGAAGCTGGAGACCGGCGAACACCTCGAGGCCGCCGTGGGGCTGTACCGCAGCTTCGGGTTCGAGCAGTGCGACCCATGGGGCGACTACATCGACTCGCCACACTCGTACTGCATGTCCAAGACCCTCTGATCCACCGCTGGTGAGCGAAAACGGGCGAACCCGCCCTTTCGGGCGGGTTCGGACCGGATTGTTCGTTCAGTGTGGCGAGATCGCCAGGGCACTCACCAACGGTAGTGAGCGAATGCCTTGTTGCTCTCGGCCATCTTCTGCATGTCGTCGCGACGCTTGATGGCAGCGCCCAAACCGTTTGCAGCGTCCATCACTTCGTTGGCGAGGCGCTCGGCCATCGTCTTCTCGCGACGGGCACGGCTGAAGTCGACCAGCCAGCGGATGCTGAGCGTGGCGGCACGGCGAGGACGAACCTCCACCGGCACCTGGTAGGTGGCGCCACCCACGCGGCGGCTACGCACCTCGAGCGGCGGCTTGATGTTGTCGCATGCGCGCTTCAGAGTGGCGACGGGCTCGGAGCCAGTCTTCTCTTCCACCATCTTCAGGGCGTCGTACACGATCTTCTCTGCCACGGAACGCTTGCCGTGCAGCATGACCTTGTTGACGATCTGGGTGACGAGCGTCGACCGGTAGATGGGGTCGGGCATAAGCTCGCGACGCTGGGCGGGACCTTTACGGGGCATCGGTGTTCCTTACCGTTCTCTGCGACTTACTTCGCGGCCTTGGCGCCGTAACGGCTGCGGGCCTGCTTGCGGTTCTTCACGCCGGCTGCGTCGAGCGCGCCGCGGATGATCTTGTAGCGCACACCCGGAAGGTCGCGCACACGGCCGCCACGCACGAGCACGATGCTGTGCTCCTGCAGGTTGTGGCCCTCGCCCGGGATGTAGGCGGTGACTTCGACGCCGCTGGTGAGACGCACACGCGCCACCTTGCGGAGTGCCGAGTTCGGCTTCTTGGGGGTGTTGGTGTACACGCGGGTGCACACGCCGCGACGCTGCGGCGACCCCTTCAGGGCCGGCGTCTTGGTCTTCGAGAACTTGGTGCTGCGGCCCTGACGGACCAGCTGCTGAATGGTGGGCACAGTGGCAACCTCTACGAGAACAATCGGAATCCGGTACCGGCAATCGGTACACAGGACTCTGCAATGCTAGGGGCGCGCGTCGGGGCACGGCAACCTGCCGCGTCGCATACCGAACGCGGACGAGCCCGGGGCAAGAATACCCCGGGCTCGTTCACGTTCGTTGGACCCTCGAAAGGGCGTCTGAATCAGGCGTCGGCCGGAGCCTCGCCCACAGCATCGGAGCTGTAGGTGCCGTGGATGTTCGCCAGGTAGGCAGCCGGATCTTCGTCGGCATCGGTGCTGAAGTAGGCCATCGGCTGGTACTCCGGGGCATCGATGGTGAAGTCGCGGTAGCGCATCATGCCGGTACCGGCCGGGATGAGCTTGCCGATGATGATGTTCTCCTTCAGGCCGAGCAGGCTGTCGCCCTTGCCGTCGATGGCGGCCTCGGTGAGCACACGAGTGGTCTCCTGGAAGGAGGCAGCCGACAGCCAGCTTTCGGTGGCCAGCGATGCCTTGGTGATGCCCATGATCTCCGGGCGACCCTCAGCGGGCTTCTTGCCCTCTTCCACCATGCGGCGGTTCGTGTCGCGGAACACCTTGGCATCGGCACGCTCGCCGGGAAGGAAACCGGTGTCGCCGGGCTCCTGCACGCCAACGCGGCGGGTCATCTGACGCACGATCAGCTCGATGTGCTTGTCGTGAATGGACACACCCTGGTCGCGGTACACCTTCTGCACCTCTTCGACGAGGTAGGTCTGGGTCTCGCGGATGCCCTTGATCTCCATCAGTTCCTTCGGATCGAAGGGACCGTCGGTGATCGGCTCGCCAGCCTTCACGTCCTGGCCATCCACCACGATCGGACGCGAACCGGTGGGCAGCACCACCTGGTGCTCTTCACCGGCGTCGTCGATGACGGTGACCGGGATGCCCTTGCCCTCGTCGTCGCCGATGCGCACGATGCCCGTGGCACGAGCCAGACGGGCCGAACCACGCGGCGTACGGCTCTCGAAGAGCTCCACGACGCGGGGCAAACCGCCGGCGATGTCCTTACCGGCCACACCACCGGTGTGGAAGGTACGCATGGTGAGCTGGGTACCGGGCTCGCCGATGGACTGAGCGGCGATAACGCCCACAGCCTCACCGAGCTCGATGCTCTTGCCCGTGGCCAGCGAACGGCCGTAGCAGCGGGCGCACACGCCCAACTCGGCATCGCACGTGACGACCGAGCGAACGCGAACACGACTCACCGAGTCGTCGTCGCGCAGGGCGGCCATCTCGATGTCGCCGATGAGCGTGTTGCGCTCGAGCACCGTGCCATCCGACAGCGTGACAGCCTGCGACAACGCACGACCGAACAGCTTGGTCTCGAGGTACGCACGCTTGTTGGCGGTGTCGACACCCACGTTGTCGATCCAGAGGCCCAGGTTCGAGCCGCAGTCGATCTCACGGATGATGAGTTCCTGTGCAACGTCGACCAGACGACGGGTGAGGTAGCCCGAGTCGGCGGTACGCAGAGCGGTGTCGACGAGGCCCTTACGAGCACCCGGGGTGGGATGGTACTTCAGAAGAGCGTCATTGAGCGCCATGTTCGCGATGCAGTTCTGCGCGCCGGTATCCAGCATCAGCCGGGCCGAGACGCTGCCAACCTTGCCGTCGATCTCCGCGAGCAATCCGTTGCGCACGCGCATGTTGCCTAGCGCGCTCGCGCGCACCTGCCGCTTCGTCGGTTCGATCCGCACCTGCCTGTTGCGAATGTCGAACACCAGCCTGCGTCCGACAAACACGTCAGCGCCCAGAATCCCGTCTTCGCGCGCCAGCTCGGTGTCGGGCAGAACGGCGACGTCGAGATCCGGTCTGGTCACCGCACCGGTCTGCAGCTTGTCGAGCCGCACCAGCGGCATGCTCGCGGTGCCAGTTGTTCCGACAACCGTGACCTGACCCAGTGGCCGCGCACCAAGCGTCGTCATGTGGCGTGCGGCGATCACCGTCGTGGTCGATCCGGTGTCGACCATGAACTGGAAGGGGCCCATCCCGTTGATCATCACTTTCGCCGTGGGACGGCCATAGGCATCGACCCACGCATCGAGCAGGGAAGTCGCATCATCTTCAGGCTGGGGCATACTGCGCGCCGCGATCGGGGCCTGCGCCAGCGCATGCCCTGCAAGACCCAGCGCAGGCAATGAGCCAATGATCAGACGTCGCGTAAGCTGTGTGATGGGCGTCCTCCCGCTAACAGCACTGGCGGGCCTTCTGCGAGCAGCATGATCCGCGCCGGCAGGCGCTGCAAGATGGTGCTTCAGTCGCGAGCGCGAGCTGTCGCTAGACCCCCGGCAGCGCCGCTGCCAGCACCATCGCGATACCGGCGAACGACACCGTCCACGCCAGCGTCCTCACCACGGGCAACCCCAGCGCATAAATCGGAAGGAACGCCACGCGACCCCAGAAGTAGAGCTGCGCGCCGAGCCCAGCCAAATCCGAATCCTGGACCACGGACGCCTCGACAAGGATGGCCGCAACAAACAGCGGGAACGTCTCGACGAAGTTCTTCCACGCGCGATCCAGCCGCGCCGCCACCTTGCCAGCATCGGCGGGCGGCTCGTCGCGCGGCCCCATCGCCCATGGCAAGCCTCGGCCCAGAACCGATGGGATGACGGCTGCCAGCAGGTACACGGTCCCAAGAACCGCGCTCGCCCAGAGCATCGTGAATTCAGTTGAGCCAAGATCAGGCATGTGTTCCTCCCCGGATCGTTTGGAGGGAGGCTACGCTATCCTGCGCGGGTAACAATCGGCGCCGTTGGGGCAGCCGATCTTTGGCGGCGCTACTTCGCGCGGACGATCTTGCTGATCATCAGGGGCGGCAGGCCGGAGCGTTCCGAGATCTGGCGGTCCTGCTCTTCCAGAGCCTTCCGGATAGCGCCTTCGCCATCATACGGATCATCCACGACCTCCAGCGGAACCTTGCGGTTCGACTTCTGGCTGCCGTCTTCATAGGTCACGTTGAAAAACACGAATTCGGTGCGAGCCGTCGGCTTCTTCGCCATGGGAGTCTCCGTTGGCTGCCAAATAGCCGGTTTGGGGGTAGCTCAGCGCGGGCCGGCCGGAGGGCGCCCGCGAGGGTCAATTGGCCGAATTCGGCTTGATCGCAAGGCCCCTGCGACAACGCGCGCTATCCGGGCGCGCCGTCTGGCAATGCTTTTGGGAAGACTAGGCGGCCACCGTGGCGCGTTCCGCCATTGCGCAACCTTCGACCAGTTCGGCCATCGCGGCTGCACGCGCGCC
>CAIXIJ010000037.1 GCA_903919455.1 uncultured Acidimicrobiaceae bacterium
GTGACGGCCGAGATGGTGCGTGAGGCGAACCTGGTGCTCACCGCCGAGAAGAGCCAAGTGATGGCCGTGGTGGCCGACCTGGGTGGCAACTTCGACACCACGTTCACGCTGCCCGAGTATGCGCAGTCGCTACATAGCAACGCCGAGCGCCCGCGGGGCTTGGCCTACATGAAGGCCAGCGTGCCCGAGGTGGACGACCCCACCGGCCATGGCGACACCATGTGGCGAAGGGTGTGGGGCGAGATCGAGGGTTGGTGCCGCGTGGTGGCACGAAGGCTACTAACTGAGCCACCAGTCACAGGTCTAGAACGATGAACCAACTCGCGACACTTGGTCTCGCCATCGCGATCATGCTCTGGCCAACCATGCTCGTAGTGCGCTGGCTGAGGGACTCGGCTCGCGTCGGGCATGAACCACCTGTCCTAGTGATGTACATATACGGCGCCTACCTGGCGGCGCCACTCCTGACTGGTGGGGCGCAGGTATCCGTCGACAGCACTACAACTACGAGACTGGGCCAGGTTGCGTGGCTTTCCGTCACAGGAGCATCAACGTTGGCTCTCGCAATCTCAAGAGCGCCTCGAAGCAGACAGGGATCAGCGCACCGACTCGCTCGACTTGCTCTACTGCTCGTATTCGGCACACAGGTACTTAGTTCGGCCTTCAGCGGTCGACTGCTGTCCGTAAACCTGGTGCTTCCAGCACTTCTGGTGATTCTCGTGATTACCGAATTCCCCTTGGCGAGCCCGTCCGAGGCCATCAACCTGGTCCGCCGAGCCTGCCTGATGCCTATCGCAGCAAGCCTCGCCGCCTTTGCCTTAGATCTACCGTGGGCATACACCGATCAGCCGCTGCGAACCCCCAATCCATTCACAGATGTACGCGTCGAAGGGGTCTTTGCTCACCCGAACGCCCTGGGCAGTGTCGCGGCGATCGCCTTCATCGCAGTCCTGGCTAGACCGCCTCGCCTCTGGGCGGTCCAAGGGCTTGCAGCAGGAATGGCACTCTGGCTGTCCGACGCACGAACGATGATCCTGGTGACCACTGCCTCAGCGGCAATCATTCTTCTGATCAAGCTTCGGCTAGGTCCGCGAACGCGAGGCCTTCTCGTACTGTCAGGTCTCGTAGCAGGAGCAGGAGCGGTGGCATCGCTGTGGACGGATCAGGGCGTTACGTTTAGCACCGAGGTGTCGACGTTTAACGGGCGGACAGAGTTGTGGCAGTTAGGACTGAACTACTGGTCGTCCTCCCCTGTCATCGGAGTCGGCCAGCAAGCATTCGACAGCACCTTTCGAGAAGCGACTGGTCTAACCTACGCGGGGCAAGCACACAACCAGCTCGTGCAAACACTCGCCGGTGAAGGTCTAATCGGTGCGATCGCGCTCATCGCGGCTGCACTCCTCGCAACACGGCTCGCATACACACGCCGCAAGGGGACGGCGGGCGCCTCGGCAGCATTGGGGTTGGTTCTACTCGCCTTGTGTTCCGTCGAGTCCCCACTACGAGCCGGACGCCTTTCTTCGAGTCTCTTTGTTACCGTGTCGGCTTTCATCGTGCTGCTACCAAGCATGACGGAGCGCTCGGGCCGCACACCCGGCGTGGTCGCCTCAACAGCGGAGGTACTCGCATGACCACTCGTCGAGCCGAGAAATCGGCTATCCACCACCGCGACGACGACCGAGGTTCCTATCTTGACTGCTGCCAGGGGGTCATCTCGCTCGCTCGATGTGGAGCGCGAAGCGGCCCGGAAAACAAGGGTCTAACCAAAGATCAGTGCTCATGAATCGGCTGGCGAGACTTTGACGACTATCGCAATTGCAATCACCTGCTTCAACAGGAGAAGCACGACTCTGAGGTGTCTTGATCTCATCAGCGCACAGCGCATTCCAGCAGACGTGCAGTTGATCATCTACCTCGTCGATGACGGAAGCAGCGATGGAACAGCGGCCGCCGTTAACGAACTCCACCCCGAAGTGGTTCTGCTTCGGGGGAACGGCAGCCTCTACTGGGGCGGGGGAACGCGACTCGCCTGCGAGCGAGCGATCCTAGAGAATCCGGACTTCATACTGTGGCTGAACGACGACGTCGAACTTGAAGGACTAGCCGTAGAGACGTTGCTGAGCACGAGTCGACTGTTTGAGAGCAAGGCCATCGTCGCCGGGTCGCTCAGCGAGGCGCGAACCGGCAGCCACCTTTACGGCGGCTACAGGCAGAGCAACCCGAAGCGGCCACTCCGATTTGAGCCCGTGACACCAAGCGATCAACCGCAGAAGGTGGCGACCATGAACGGGAATGTTGTGCTCGTGCCCCGTCCTATCTGGCGACTGCTCGGCCCCCCAGACAAGCGCTTTGGCCACAACATGGCCGATATGGACTACGGCTTGCGGTCTAGAAGCCACGGTTTCGACGTTGTCGTAGCGCCGGGTTACGTGGGGACATGCCAGTCCAACCCTGGAAAGCAGGCGTGGCGAGATGCCTCTACTCCGCTCCTCGACCGTTGGCGTTTCGTGATTTCCCCCAAAGGGCTGCCTCCAACAGAGTGGCTGTGTTTCACATTTCGCTACGGAGGCATTCGATGGCCGCTGTACTTCTTGTCGCCATACCTCCGCGCCGCCTTTCCGACCTTGATGAGCCGGCGCAAGAGTCGGAGACCTGCCGAGTGAAGGTGCTCCATGTTCTAGGCGCCCTGCGTCGCTCCGGCGCCGAGCAGATGCTCCTCTGCACCTCGGCTTATCAGATGTCCAGAGGAATCGACCAACAGGTGATGTCTCTTGCGGCGCCAAGCGAAAGTGTGCTCGCTGGGCGCTTCCAGTCAGTTGGTTTCGAGGTCGAGCACCTTCCAGTTAGTTCGAGATTCCGGTTCCCACTCGAATTCTGGCGCGAGTTGAAACTGATGGGTCCGGATTGTGTTCACATCCATGCTGAGCGACTGTCTCTCATCACTCAGCTCTGCGGTCGGCTTGCGGGCAAGCCCGTTGTGCGCACGATCCATGCAACCTTCGAATTCAAGGGACTTTTGCGATATAGGAAGACATTGGAGCGCAAGATTTCAGCGCTTGCAGGCGTCCAATTTGTCGCCATCTCGCGGTCCGTACAGGCAAATGAGGAACTTCGGTTCAGAACCAAACCCGCGCTCATCGAGAACTGGTTCGATGATCAGTTCTTCCGCCTGCCCACCGAGGCTGAGCGCAGGAATGCCAGGCGCGATCTTGATCTGCACGATGGCGAGACGGCTATCGCGTTGGTGGGCAACTGCGCACAGGTAAAGAATCATGTTTTGCTCTTCGATGCGTTAGCACAGTTGGATCAGCCACCTTTCACAGTGCTTCATGTCGGCGATGACAGTGACGAGAGCGCAGCACCGAGCGAACGCCTCGCTGCCTCTCGTGCCTCGAACACGCACACCGTGCGATTCCTCGGACCACGGGACGACGTGCGCGAGATCCTTTGGGCATCCGACTTGTATGTGATGTGCTCGCTCGCTGAAGGGGCGGGGATCGCTGCCATGGAGGCCGCTGCTACCGGTATACGTTGCATTCTCACCGACGTTCCGGGGCTCAGAGATCTCAGCGGAGTGATCGGCGCCGAGCCCGGTATCCCGCTTGAGAAGACCTTGCTCGCATCGGCCCTGTCCTCTCAAGCCCCGTGGGATAGATCAGGCGAACAAGGCGCCGATCAGGCTGCGGCAGTCAAGGCTCGACATGGGGCGCAACGTGGCGCTGAGGAGTACGCGGGCCTGTACTACGCAAGACTGACAAGAGGGCGACGTAAGGGTTGACGAATGCGGATAGCCATCTGTGCTCCAGTAAGCCTCCTGACACTAACCTCCTCTCAAGCAAACACTCCGTTTAAAACCGAAGGATTGTCGTCCTCAATTGTGACGGAATTGGCACTCGAGCTACACCGCCGAGGGCACGACCTACACGTCGTCACTTTGTCGCCGGACCCGCGTGACGTAGGCACCAGTAGGAGCGATCGGCTCCAAGTTGATGTCGGCTTTTATAGACCTCGAGCCCGCAGCCGTGCACTCGATCTCTTCCGCGAGGAGCGGTCATCTCTTTCGGAAGCCTTGGCTAATGTTGATCATGACATCATCCATGCCCATTGGTCATACGAGTTTGCTCTCGCTGCTCTCCAGGTCGATCCCGAATCCCTCATCACTCTTCACGACTGGGCGCCTTCGATTCTTCGGCAGCAGCGCACGGTCTATCGATCGCTGAGGCTCGTGATGTCCAACCGGGCGGTCAGCAGAGCAGGGCACCTCTCTGCAGTATCGCCGTATGTGCAATCGCGCGCCGAGAGGCGCATCGATAGGCCTGTCCACCTTGTTCCGAATGGAATTTCTTTCACGCCGAATTCAGACTCGCAAAGGCCCTTGTCTGCAGCACCCGTAATCGGCGCGCTGAACTCGGGATTTGGAAGCAGAAAGAACGTCATGGCGTTGCTGAGAGCCTTCGCGATGGTGCTCGAACAGCAGCCAGACGCAAGACTCCAACTTGCTGGCCCAGGCTACGAACCAAGCGGTCCGGCGGAGCGATGGGCAACCCAGCGAGGCCTTGAGACCGCCGTTGATTTCCTAGGCCCGATCCCACACGGCCACGTCCCCAAGTTCATGCGCGGACTTGACCTCTTTGCGCACCCCTCGCTGGAGGAATCTTTCGGCCTCGTCCTCTTGGAAGCGATGAGGGAATCCATTCCCGTGGTTGCAGGCGCTCAGAGCGGTGGTGTGCCCTGGGTGCTCGATAGCGGCAAGGCCGGAGTTCTGACCGACGTCCAAGACCCCGCGCAGTTGTGCAAATCGATCCTTGGGATCCTGGGAGACCGCGAAACCGCTCGGATCATCGGAATGCAGGGGCGCGAGAGTTGTATCGATCGGTTCTCGCTCGACAGGGTCACCAGCCAATACGAACACCTCTACGCCGAGATCGTCAGGCAGCGTTGATCAACGAATCCTGCTCACCACGTCTCGAATATCTTGTCGAATGACACGCGATGTCGGCAACATCAACGCAATGCCACCTGCCGAGAAGCCGGCGAAACCCGCAAACAGTAAAGCAAGGAAGGAATCGCCCTCCCATCGGCGAACAACCAGCCACGCCGCTAGTGCACCCAAGGAAGCGATCAGTCCAGAAGACAGGAAGCGTCGCAACACGGCCCACCGAGGGACGTCTAGCTCCGGAACAACGAAGACCAGATACAGAGTCAGCCGAACCAACTCAGCCGCGACCCACGCCGCTCCGAACCACTTAAGGTTCGACGGGCCGGCCGCCACTGCTGCCACCAGTCCGAGGAACACCACGAGGACCAACGCTTGGATGCGGAACTTGAGCTTGATCAAACCCCTCGCTTCCGCCGCCACCGCTGGCAGGTGCAGGAGCATCGAGATCCCATAGGCCGCGCCGACAAATGGAAGCACATTGGCTGCCTGAGCCCATCCCGTCCCTAGCACCACGCGAACCAATGGCGCCGCCGTTACTGCGGCAAGTGCTACTGGCAGCGAAATCACCAGGGAAACGATTCCGACACCGCAAAGAAGACCCCGCGAGAACCGGGCAGGGTCATCCTGCACTCTTGCAAACGATGGGAGCAGAACTCGAGAAGTGGCATTTGTGGCTTGCTCAATCGGCAGTCCGACCAGTGTGGTGGCTCGCGAGTACTGACCAAGTGCTGCTGCGCCGTTCCAACGAGCAACTGCAAACGTGTCGACACTGCTGGACAAAAACTCCAAGAAGCCGGTGGCCGCCACCAACCCACCGAACGAGAGCAACGCCCTGGCAAACGGCCTGTCGAACGCGACCCGAAGACAGCCCCGCTCAAGAAACGCGGCGAGACTGAACTGCACAGCAGCCTGCGTCACCGATGCGGCCACAAGGCTCCACACGCCGCCGCCCCGAACAGCCAACGGAATCCCTACGAGGAGGAATCCAATCGCAGTGCTGACCACCTGAATGACGCTGAGCGCTCGGAAGCGAAGACGCCTTCGCAACATCCCTTCTGGAACTGTAGAGCTTGCCGTCAACAGGATGCCAACAGACGTCCAACGCATTACGTTCGTCACTGCCGACTGCCCAAGCAGATCCGCAACTAGCGGAGCCATCGCTACTCCGACCGCCGTTGCGACCACGGCAAGGCCAACCGACACGGTGAAGGCCACCTGCGACTCGCGCTCCGAGAGATTCGAGCGCTGCACCACTGCACTTCCCAGTCCGAACCTTGAGAGGTAGCCAACCGCCCGAAGCCCAAGCAAAGCCGCAGCCACCAGACCAAAATCTGCCGGCACCAACAAGCGAGACATCACAGCGGTATAGACCAACTGCAGCCCAAACGTCAGCAAGACGGAGAGGTAACTCCAAGCCACCCCTCCGGCCGTGGACCGCGTCAAGGCTGGAATTGGCTTGGACACATCACCTACCAATTGAGAAACGCCGTTGGCTGCTCGGCGCTCTGATCGACACCGTCATGGAAAAATGGAAGCGGCATCGCTAGCGCATCCCTATGCCGGGCTCGCGCCTCTAGTAACTCGTCAAATATTTCAACCATGAGTTCCACACGATGACTCACTAGATGCCGATCCCGCACGGCATTGGCAGCAACCCGACCCGTTTCCTGGCGCTCGGTGGCGGTGCGAGCCAACTGCAACTCAATTATACGAAGCAGCGAGTCGGCATCATGGAAAAGAAACACCTCCTCCGAACGCTTCAAGATCCGATCAATACGTGGCACATCGAAGTCGACGAACGGAACACCCGAGACCATAGCGCTGAACGGCCTATCTGAAAGATAGTAGTCGCACGACGAACCCGGATACCCGCCGAACACGACACTGCTTTGCTGGCACACGAGTGACTGTTGGTCAAATGGGATAGGGCCTTGCCACCCTGCGAAGCCATCCCAGCCTCGACCGAACACTCCGAACCGTGGTCCAAAGCGCCGAGACAGCACTTCCACCAGTTCTAACCTGCGCCGCCCCGACCAGAACAGGTGTTTCGCAAAGTTCCTCCCCTCAGGTCTGTTCCCCACAAAAAGGACATCGAAGGGTCGATCTACATTCAATTCGGGGGGCTGTGTCGCACCAAATCGAACATCGCAGGCACCATGAGGCATGAGCGTTACACGCTTCGCGCCAGCGCGAGTAAGCCCGGTGGCCAGTCGGCCCATCGATGTGCAAAAGGTGATATCCGACGCAACCGCGGCGCGCACAAACTGCTGAGGTGGCGCGGCAAATCGCGGACCGAACCCGTCACCGCAAGTGGTCGCGACAATCGGGCGCTGCGGCAGGCTCGCGATCTGGGCCAGTCCAGCCCGGGGGTCGGGCAAACCACTGCCGTGGAAGAACTGACACATCAGCACCTCAGAACCAGTCGCACGCATATCGGCGGCCACCGATTGCCAAAGTGCCGACCAACCCGATGGACCATTCGCCGCCCGGTAGCAGAACGGCGAGTAGCCCGCAATCCGCCCGCGAGACACGAGTGAACGGAAGCCAGCGTCGTAGCCGAGTTGGTCCCCTGGATTCACCGCCTGCAGCAGCACAGTCACATGCATCGACTATTCCTCTCTAGCCGAGATGTGGGGGGTTCGGCCAGCCCAAGGCATTGGCTGACCCCGCCAGAGAAGTTGCGGACCATCTGCTCCAGCGATATCGCTTGAACACTCTCACGGCATCCGGCACGCAAGTGCTCAAGGAGCGAGCGATCCTCGAACAGGCGAGCGACCTCGCTAGCGAACTGTGCTGCTGACACATCGGCAGCGAGGCGAAGGCCGTTCCGCCCCGAGAGGAGGTAGTCAATCTCAGGGCCATGATCGTCTCCACACGCGACCAGCGGAGTCTCCAGCGCAAAGGCATCAAGCACAGCAAGGCCGACAGCTGACGGCATCAACATGACCTTGGCCGAACTCGTCAGTCGGGCAAGCTCGCTGCCCGTTGCTGCTCCGATGCGGTGCAACCATGCACGAGATTCGGAGGCCACCTCTACCAGATCTCGATCGGGACCATCGCCAACGATGATCATCTCGAAGTCTGCCACCAAGCGCCGCATTTCGTCACATATCTCAATCAAGAAGCGCAGCCGCTTTGCCGGGTAAAGGCTGCCGATAAAAACCCCAACGTTTGAGGAAGCAACACCCATCGATCTCGCTGCAGTATCGATCTCCACCTGGCTCAATGCCTCACGCGCTGCTATCAGAATTGAAGTGTCAATTGCATTCTGGACTGTCGTGACGCGATCTGGTTGCATTCCGCACGACTCCACGTACCGAGCGGTCGAGGCTGTGTAGGCGAACCACCAGTCGCAGCGCCGGACGAACCAGCGCTTCACGACCTCGCTCGCGCCCGACACCGTGGACGGGTCGCGGTTGTAGCCGTGCCCCCAAAGCCCAAGCTTGGGGCCTCCCAGCCTTCGCCATGACATGAAGACAAAGTTGACCAGCGCCTTGTTCGCCTGTTCAACGATTACGAGATCAGCGGAACGCACCCGCTTCAGCACTGGCTGCCACACGAGAGTTCGTCGTCCAAACGGGAGAACTCGGTTGTCCACGTACTCTGCCCAGGGCACCTCGCCAGAATCATTCTTTGCCAACTCAGCCCCATACGGCCGGCCCACAATGACGCGCAGGTCGATCTTTAGAAGCCCGAGCGCCTCGCGAAGTTGGTTGTAAAACTCGACGCGATAATGCGGGAGCGACTTATAGACGATCACCACTTCCTTCGTAACACGTGCAGTCACTGAGCTCCCCTGACTACAAGCCATGCGAACCGAGCATTCCCCACGAGATAACGCTTCCACAGTCGCCGCGGTTCGCTGATGAATCGAAAAACCCATTCGAGGCCACGCTTCTGCATCCACAGCGGAGCGCGCTTCTTGTTACCGGCGATGAAGTCGAAGGCGGCACCGATCGCAACAAAGGTCGTTGCACCAGCGTTCGCCAGTCGCTCTACTTCGTAGTCCTGCTTGGGGGTTCCGAGGCCCACCCAAACGAGGTCGGCCTCCGTGGCCTCGATGCGAGCGATGACGTCACGGCGCTCTGCGTCGCCCAGTTCACGGAACGGCGGCGACTCTGCGCCCACTATGAGCGCGCCCGGCGCGATTCTTTGGATCTCCGACACCAAACTGCTCAATACCTCCTCCGTGCTGCCATAGAGATAGTGCCGCGTCCCACGCGCGACGCCTCGTTCGATACAAGCTCGCATAAGGTCCGGCCCACAAACTCGAGCGGTTAAGCCGGCGACCTTTCGCCGTTTGGCGACCCACACCACCGGCATTCCGTCAGCCAAGTTCAGCGTCCCTGAGTTGAGTGTCGATGCGTAGCGATCATCCCGTGATGCCAGCGACACGGTATATGCATTACAGAGGTGAACTGAGTACGCAGAGTTGGGGTCAAGTAGGAGTTCAACGGCGGGGTCAAAATCAATGGCATCGATCCGCACGCCGGCGATGCCGAACGACGAATACGGAACACGTCCTCGGTCATTATCCGCGTTCATCGTACGTTGGAGTCCCATCAAATCCGTGGCAAGATCTACAGATGCAGACAGTAGTGCCTCAGGATGCTCGCATCTACGTTGCCGGCCACACCGGTTTGGTGGGCGGCGCCATCGTGCGTCGGCTTCAGCAGGCCGGCTTCACGAACATCCTGACGGCCTCACGCAAGCAGCTCGACCTGCGCGACCAGTCGGAGGTCTCGCACTGGTTCAAGGCCAACCGGCCCGAGTACGTCTACCTGGTCGCTGGCACTGTAGGCGGCATCATGGCGAACAGCACGCGGCCTGCGGAGTTCATCTACGACAACATGATGATCCACGGCACCGTGGTGCACGCCTCGTACGAGTACGAAGTGAAGAAGCTGCTATATCTGGGTTCGAGCTGCATCTACCCGCGTGAGGCGACGCAGCCCATCACCGAGGACGAACTGCTGCAGGGGCGGCTGGAACCCACCAACGAGTGGTACGCCATCGCCAAGATCGCCGGCATCAAGCTGTGCCAGGCGTATCGCAAGCAGTACGGCTGCGACTTCATCTCGGCCATGCCCACCAACCTCTACGGGCCTGGCGACAACTTCGACCTCACCTCCAGTCACGTGCTGCCGGCCCTGATGCGTCGCTTCCACGACGCCAAGCAGAACGGCATCGATGAGGTGGAGATCTGGGGCACGGGCTCACCGAAGCGAGAGTTCCTCCACGTCGACGACCTCGCCGACGCGTGCATGCACCTCATGGCGAACTACGGCGACGAACAGCACATCAACGTGGGCACCGGCGTGGACCTGAGCATCAAGGAGCTCGCCGAGAAGATCCGCGACGTAGTGCACCCAGCCGCCCAGCTCACCTTCGACACCAGCAAGCCCGACGGCACGCCGCGCAAGGTGCTGAACGTCGACAAGCTCACCGCCAACGGCTGGAAAGCCAGCATCGATCTCGACAGTGGCATCAAGAGCACCTACGAGTGGTTCCTGCAGCAGATGAGCGGCAACGAGCCGCACCTGCGCGGCTACTGATCGGCTGCTAGCGATCTAAGCCAGCCACCACAGCCACACCCGCCCGGTTCACTTCACTGCCCTGCCTGCCACCCACACGGCGCCGATGTCGGCCAGCTTGGTGAGGCGAACGATCTTCTCGAAGGCGCGGGCGTGATCGTCCACCTCGCCCCATAGGCGCATCCCCGACGCTGCTGATGCGGTGGCGGCCATCTTCGACGCAACGCCTCACTGGCGAGCGTGGATGTGCCACGACAGCGGACGGCCGCATCCCAGCCTGCTGAGCCAGATCCGCCGTTCCGCCTGACTCGACGGGCACTTCGGCGGGGTTTCCGGGTGGCGTGATTCCCGGTTGCCGGGAATCAAACCGCCGAGAAGGCGATTTGGGAAGCATCCCGCCGAGAAGCCGAGGCCGACCCGATGCTGGCTGCCGCTGCGGCGGGGGTTAGTCGAGGGGGTCGTCGTCGAGGGCGAGGGTGGCCAGCACGCCTTGGGGCTGCGGCGACCGCTCGGACCGCTCGGACCGCTCGGACCGCTCGGACCGCTCGGCGCGGTCGGCACGGTGATGGGGCGTGTGCACCTCAGTGGCGGAGGGGGCGCCGGCAACCAGCACCTGGTTGCGGCCCGAGGCCTTCGCTGCGTAGAGCGCATCGTCGGCGCGGCGCACGGCGTCGTCGAGGCTGTCGCACGCACTGGCATCCACCACGCCGAAGCTGGCGGTGAAGCCGGGCAAATCGCTGGTGCTGAGGCGCACCGACAACTCCAGGCGCACACGATCGAGCACCTCGGCGGCGGCCCTGGGGCTGACGCCGACCAATGCGAAGGCGAACTCCTCGCCACCCCAGCGCGCCATCAGGTCGCCCTGGCGCAGCATGGTTTCGGCCACCGAGCAGAACGTGGTGAGCGCACGGTCGCCCATCTCGTGGCCGTGGGTGTCGTTCAGTCGCTTGAAGTGATCCAGGTCGGCCATCACCAACGAGAACTGCACGCCGCCGCGGCGCATCGCCCGGATGCGCGACTGGAACGTGCGGCGGTTCATCAGGCCGGTGAGGCCGTCGGTGCTCGCCTGCAGCGAGGTGCGAGTCATGGTGCGCAACATGCCGATGCGAGCGCCGGCCTGCGCCGACAGCGACGACAGGGCATCGATCTCCACGGGCTGCGGCAGCACGTGCTCCTCACCCGTCACGTGCA
>CAIXIJ010000038.1 GCA_903919455.1 uncultured Acidimicrobiaceae bacterium
ATGCCGCGGTTGGGAAGGTTTTCCAAGGGGCGGCAGGGGGTTTTCCAAGAAACGGAAGGGACAAAACCTTCTGCTCGGCACCGGAGTGTCTTCGTCAAACCCCGGCGCACGGAGCGTTCGGCACACTGACAGAGACGGGAATCTCCATCATGAACAGCAAGAGCAACACCTCCATCACCACGGCAAGCACCACGGCAAACAACACGGCCAGCAACACGGCGGCAAAGACCAGCCGCCGCCTCGTGCTCGTAAGCGCCGTGTCGGGCCTTCTGGTTCTCGGCGCCGCCGGTTTCGCCGCCGCCGCCAAGGGCGACAGCCGCCCCGAGCGTCACGACACGGTCACCTCGGTCGACAACAGCGGCATCGACACGTCGGTGGCCCCGGTGAGCTCGATCGACGACAAGGGCGGCAAGCGCCAGGACGGCGTCTCCGACGACGTGGCAACCAGCAACTCGGTCGACGACAACGGCATGGACGCCACTTCCACCTCGATGGAAGCCGGCGACGACAACGGCGTGGATGCCACTGGCACCTCGGTGGAAGCCGGCGACGACAACGGCGTGGATGCCACGGTCACTTCGGTTGACGACAAGGGCGGCCTGCGCCCGGACGGTGTGTCGGACGACATGTCGGACGACACGGCCACGAGCAACTCGATCGACGACCACGGCGTCGACGCCACGGAGAACACCATCGAGGACAACCACGCATCGCACGGCGCCGACGACACCGCCACCACGGTGGGCACCACGCCGTCGAGCACCCCCGACACCGCACCGGACACCACGGTCGACGACAGCGGCAAGGGCGGCAAGGGCGGCAAGGGCGGCAAGGGCGGCAACGGCGGCCACGGTTCCGACGACTGAGCTCCCCAGTCGATCGTGTCCCCTTCGAGGGGAGGCACACAAGGAGCGGGCGGCGGCCCGCTCCTTGTTCGCGTTCCCGCTCAGGAGGTGGGAAAGGCGGCGATGAAGCGGGCGATCTCGGCGGCGATCTCCGGGCCGAGGTCTTCCTGAATGAAGTGACTCGCTCGGTACACCTTGTGCTCGATGCCGGGGAGTGAGGCCCCGGGAATGCGTTGGCGGAACTGGATGCCCATGTCCATGTACGTGTGCGGGCAGTGGTCGCCCCACAGCGTGAGAGCCGGCTTGTGCCACTGCTCGTACACGGCCCATGCGGCGTCGCCCTTCAGCCGCTCGGGATCGTCGATGGTGATCGGCACGAGCATGGGGAAGCGGCGTGCGCCGGCAGCGTGTTCCTGCGTGGGGAAGGGTGCGTCGTACGCGGCCAGCGCGGCATCGGAGACATGCTCGATGCACCAGCCCGGCACGATCTTGGAGGGCACCAGTTCGGCGACCTCCTGGCTGTAGACCCGCCAGGCGAGGAAGTAGAACGCGGGCCCGGCTTCCACCAGTGCCTCCACCTTGGCGGGCACGATGCGATCGTCGTCGTCGAGCGTGGAGCGCCAGTCCATGCCGAGGAATGACTGCAGCATCTCGGGGGAGAACGCGGCCTGAGCCTGCAGGTTCGGCAATCCGGGGCCCGAACACGGCAGCCCGGTGTTGGAGAACACGACACGACTGAAGCGAGCTTCGAGGTCGGCCACCATGCGGGCGCCGATGAGGCCACCCCAGTCTTGGCCAAAGAATGTCGCGCCCTGCAGGTCGAGCGAGGCGACCAGCTCGCTCACCCACGCCACATGGTTCGAGTACGAGTACGCGAGTTGGTCGACCGGCTTGTCGGAGCGACCGAAGCCGATGAGGTCGGGGACGATGACGCGATGCCCGGCGGCTACGAGCGTGGGCACCATCGTTCGGTACAGGTACCCCCACATCGGTTCGCCGTGCAGCAGCAGGACGGTCTCTGCGGCATCCGCCGGACCGGCGTCGATGTAGGCCATGTGCAGCCCGTTCGACAGGTGCACGTAGTGCGGTTCCCACGGGTAGTCGGTGATGTCGGCGAATCGTTCTTCCGGCGTGCGCAACACCCGCCCGATACCGGGCACCTCACGGTCGAGTGCGGGCATTGCGCTGGGGTCGATCATGTGGGCACGGTAGTGGTGCGTGCTGCTGGCGTTCGACTCCGAGGTGGGGGTCGGCCGGCGACAGACTGCGACCACACCGATCGAGAGGAAGCGCCATGCCTCGCCTGCGCCAAGTGAGCCGTCACGAAACCGACGACACGTTGATCCTGCAGATGTACGACCAGTTGTTCGGCCACCGCGACCCCGTGGCCGAGCCGGGCACGAGTACCGGAAGTCCCGGCGACTGGTGGACGGTGTTCGCGCTGGTACCCGATGTGTTCCGCCATGCCGTGCAGGGTTTCGGTCTGTACCGCAGCCCGCAGCGGTTGCTCGACCCGGTGCTGCGCGAACTGGGCCAGACGCGTGCGGGCTTCACCCGCGGCAGCCAGTTCGTGTTCTCGCAGCACTGCAAGAGCTGCCGCGCACTGGGCATGAGCGACGAGATGATCGCCGCCATTCCCAGTTGGCAGGTGAGTGATCTGTTCACGCCGCCGCAGCGAGCCGTGCTGGCCTACACCGATTGCCTCGTGTTGGAAGGCGGCCGTGTGCCCGATGCGGTGTTCGCCTCGCTGCGCGAGCACCTCATCGACGAGGAGATCCTTGAGCTCACCTACATCACGGCGATGTATGAGATGCATGCCGTGATGAGCCGTGCGTTGCGGTTGGAGTTCGACGACCGCGATGAGGTGATCGTGGAACTGGAGGCGCCGGAGGGTTTCGCCGGGTTCGACGTGGGTGCGGCGATCAGCCGGCCGACGCCGGAGCAGTGACGGCACGAGCGCCGCGAATGGCGTCGAGCACATCTCCGTAGGCCGACGGGTCGACGGCCACGTCGAGCAATGTGGGGCCGTCGGCGGCCAGCGCGGCGCGCACCGCGTTGGCGTACGACGACACATCGCCGACGCGCTCGGCACGCATGCCACAGCCCCGAGCGATGGCGGCGAAGTCGGTGGGAAGGTAGGTGACCGCTTCGGCGCCACCGTGGCCTTCAGGCTGCTGCTTGGCGGCAATGAGGCTGAGGGTGTTGTCGTTGAACACGACGATGGTGAGGTTCACCTTCAGCCGGGCCGCGGTTTCGAGCTCGGTGAGTGCCATGCCGATGCCGCCGTCGCCGGTGAAGCACACGACGCGTCGATCGGGTCGGGCGAGCGCGGCAGCGATGGCAGCCGGCAGCGCAAAGCCCATCGTGGCGAGGCCGCTGGAGATCAGCAGTTCGCCAGGCTGCTCGGTGGGCCACAGGGGCATGGCGACCAGCATGTGTGCGCCGGCATCGACGGTGGCGATGGTGCCGGTGGGCGCTGCAGCGGCGGCGAGGTCCACCACCTGCTGCGGCGTAAGGCCATTGGCCGAGGCTGGAATTGCGGCACGCACTTCTCGCTCGGCCTGGACGCGGTAGTGGGCCCCGGCGGCGTGGCTCCATGTGGTGTGCAGATGTGGCGCGATGTGCGCGATGAGTTCGGGCAACGCGCCGACCACTTCGCGGTGGAGGTGATGTTCGAAGAAGGTGCTGTCGTCCACCTGCCAGCCGCCGAGCAACACCACGGGTGCCGCATACGGCCACGCCGCTGGAATGAGTTCCACGGGGTCGAGACCGATGCCGATGATGAGGTCGGCCTCGTGCAACAGCGGCGATTCGATGGTGGCACCGGTGGCCACGCCTGCGGTCCAGGGCTGGGAGTCGGGTGTGACGCCGCGAGCCTTGTACGTGCACAGCACCGGAGTGTTCGTGGCGCTGGCCAGTTCGTTGATGGCGGCCACCGTGGCGTGTCGGACAGCGAGGCTCTGCGCCACCACGCCGACTCCGGCGATGATGACGGGCCGGGCAGCCGCGGCCACCAACTCGCGCACGGCATCAAGTTCGTCGGGTGCAGAGTTCACGATGGCGGGGGCCTGCGGTGCCCGTACGGGCGTGGGCCGGCCGGGATCGATGTCGATGTGCACCGGCCCGGGTGGGCCCTGGAGGCTCAATGCCACTGCCGCGATGGCGTCGTGCGGCTGAGTGCCATCCAGCACTACCGATGCCTTGGTGATCGGGCTCATCAGCGCCTGCTGGTCGAGGCGTTGGTGCGAGATGCGCGCCTGGTCGGTCTCGGCCACGCAGTCGGTGACGGCGATGAGAGGCTGGCGGTCGAGCAAGGCTTGGGCGACGCCGTTCACCACGCTCGCTGCACCTGGGCCGCGAGTGGCCACGCATACGCCCGGTGCTGCAGTGAGCTCGCCGACTACGCCCGCCATGATTGCCGCCGCGGTCTCGGTGTGCACCAGTACGAACTGCATTCCCTGTTCGATGGCGGCACCGACCACGTCGAGATTCGAGCCGCCACCGGGGACGCCGAACACATGGGTGGTGCCAGCGTCGCGGCAGGCGCGCACGAGTTCGGTGGCGATGCTCTTGCGAGAGGCGCCGCTCACGAGTCGTGCGCCCGCATCTGGAAGCGATACGTGTAGCGCGCAGGGTTGAAGTGGTTCACGGCCAATTCGAGGAGTTCGTTGTTCTGATCGAAGTACAGGCGGTCGATGCGCATGATCGGGTCGCCCGGTTGGCACTCCAGCAGCTCGGCGATCTCTGCGTTGGCGGCCACAGCGGTGATGGTTTGGTCGGCGCCGGAGATGGGTCGGCCGATCACGCGCTGCACCACGCTGAGCACGGTCATGTTGCGCCGCACGCCGGGAGTGCGGAACTCGGGCACGTCGATGAGGCCGCGGCCCACCGCCACCGGAAGGTAGGCGCTCGTGACGCAGTAGGGGCGGTCCATGTGCAGCCGTCGGAAGCGCATGGTGATGACCGTGTCGGCATCGAGGTGCAGTCGACCTGCGGCCTCGATGTGGATGCCGATGGAGGGCGGGCTGAGCACGTCGAGGTCGGTGTCTTCCGACAGCGACATCAGTTCTTCGATGGAACCCGACGACCGGATGTACTTGCCCTGGGCGTCGGCCACGAACGTGCCGCGACCCGGAATGCGGTAGACGAGACCCTCGGCCACGAGATCCTGAAATGCGCGGCGCACGGTCTGGCGGCTCACGCCGTGTTCTTCACCGAGGTCGGCCTCGGTGGGCAACGGCACCCCTTCGGGGTACTCGCCGGCGGCGATCTCGCGGCGTAACCGGTCGGCGACGGCGCCGTACGCGGTGCTGCCCTGGCGGGCAGGCGTGCGAGCCGCGGCGACAGAGGTCATGTACGGACATTAGAGCCGCCCCGCCGCGTCCCGCAAGCAGGTGTTGCAATGGATGCGCTCGCCATCTGGCGTACTTGACATGGTCTGACGGCCCCGTCCATAGTGGCCGCCGAAGGAACGGTCAAATGTCATGACATGGATGAACAGCCACCACGAACCTGTCAACACACCCACCCGGTCGGTGATTGATGGGGTGGAGGTCACCGACGACCCCACGTTCGTCGACCTGGATCCGGCTACCGGCGCGGCACTGGCCGATGTGGGCGCCGCATCGGCCGACACCGTGGCCCGCGCAGTGGCGTCGGCCCGCGCCGCATTCGATGAGGGCCCCTGGCCGAAGATGGCGCCGAAGGAACGCGCCCGCCGATTGCGGGCACTCGGCGACCTGATCGCCGACGACAGCGCCACCATGGCGGCCCTGGAGAGTCGCGACACGGGCAAGCCGCTCACGCAGGCGCGCACCGACGTGGAGGTAGCCGCCCGCTACTTCGAGTTCTACGCCGGCGTCATCGAGGGCGTGCACGGCGACACCATCCCGGCCATCCCGGGCGTGTTGGCCTACACCCTGCGCGAACCGCTCGGCGTGACGGCACACATCGAACCCTGGAACTATCCGTTGCAGATCGGTTGCCGCACGTTGGCGCCGTCGCTGGCGATGGGGAACTGCGCCGTCTTGAAGCCGGCCGAAGAAGCACCCCTCACGCTGTTGCGTTTGGCGCACCTCGCATTGCAGGCCGACATTCCGCCGGGCGTGCTGAACGTGGTGACGGGTCTCGGCGAAGTGGCGGGTGCAGCGCTGGCCTCCAGCTCGCAGATCGACCACCTGTCGTTCACCGGTTCCGTGGAGATCGGTTCGTTGGTGGCGATGGCCGCAGCGCGCAATGTGGTGCCGGTGGCGCTGGAGCTCGGTGGCAAGTCACCCAACATCGTGTTCGCCGACGCCGACCTCGATCGCGCCGTTCCGATCATCGCCAAGTCGGTGCTGCAGAACGCGGGCCAGACCTGTTCGGCAGGCTCACGTCTGCTGGTGCACCGCAGCGTGCACCGACAGGTGGTCGACGCTCTGGCAGCGCGCCTCGCTGCGGTGCGCGTCGGTGCCGGCCTCGACGACCCCGATGTGGGCCCGCTCATCTCGGCGCGTCAACTCGAGCGTGTCGACACGATGGTGTCGGCTGGTGCCGCGGGTGCGAACACCGTGGTGGGTGGCTCTCGCGTGGTGGTGCCCGGGTATGAGGGCGGCTACTTCTTCTCGCCCACGCTGGTTGATGGCGTGAGTCCCGATGGCGTGTTGGCGCAGGACGAGATCTTCGGGCCGGTCGTGGTGGTGTGTCCGTTCGACGACGAAGCCGAAGCCGTGCGCATCGCGAACAGCACCAACTACGGGCTCATCGCCGCCGTCTGGACCAACGATGTGTCGCGTGCGCACCGCATGGCCGCGGCACTGCGCTGTGGTCAGGTGTACATCAACGGGTACGGCGCAGGCGGCGGTGTGGAACTGCCCTTCGGTGGGGTGAAGCACTCCGGCTACGGGCGCGAGAAGGGCGCCGAGGCGGTGCTGGCGTTCTCGCAGACCAAGACCGTGGCTGTGGCGATCGGCACCGCATGAGTGGGCCGCTCGACGGCCTGCTGGTCGTGGCGCTGGAGCAGGCAGTAGCGGCGCCGTTCGCCACCCGTCAACTGGCCGACGCTGGTGCACGTGTCATCAAGATCGAACGCATCGGCGAGGGCGACTTCGCTCGTCACTACGACGACGCGGCAGGCCCCGGCTACTCCAGTTGGTTCGTGTGGTTGAACCGTGGCAAGCAGAGCATCGAACTCGATGTGAAGTCGCCCGAGGGTCATGCTGCGCTGGCGGCGTTGATTGCCCGCGCCGACGTGTTGGTGCAGAACCTGGCACCGGGGGCGCTGGATCGTTTGGGCTTTCCGATTGCCGAGTTGCGGGCGAAGTACCCGCGGCTGATCACCTGCTCGGTCACGGGGTACGGGCCCGATGGTCCGTATCGCGATCGCAAGGCGTACGACCTGCTCATCCAGTCGGAGGCAGGGTTGGTGTCGCTCACCGGCAGCCCCGAGGCACCGGCGAAGGCTGGGCTGAGTGTGGCCGACGTGGCCGGCGGCATGTACGCCTACAGCAACGTGCTGCTGGCCTTGCTGCAGCGCGGCATCACGGGTGAAGGCGCGCATGTGGAAGTGAGCCTGTTCGATGCGCTGCTGGAGTGGTTGGGGCACCAGGTCACGTTTACGCGAGCGCTCGATCGTCTGCCGCGTCGAGCCGGTGCGCGTCACGCCACCATCGCCCCCTACGGGCCGTTCCCATGTGCCGACGGCAGCGACGTGGTGATCGCCGTGCAGAACACGCGCGAGATGCAGTTGTTGTGCGGTGCGCTCGACGTGCCCGAACTGGCCGACGACCCGCGCTTCGCCACCAACGACGGCCGCGTCCTCAACGCTGCCGCGCTGGATGCGGCGATCGCCGCGCGCACCACGCAGCTCTCCTCCAACGACCTCATCAGCCGCTTGGAAGACGCCGCGCTGGCGTGGGGTCGAGTGAACGATCTGTTTGGCGTGATGCAGCATCCGCAGTTGGCGGCGCGAGGGCGCTGGGCCGACGTGCCCACGCCGAACGGCCCGTTGCAGGCGCTGCGCCCGCCGCTCGACATCACCGGTGTGGATGCACCGATGAAGGCCGTGCCATCGTTGGGTCAACATACCGCCGAGGTACTGGCGTGGTTGGGTCTGCCCGCCGCATCGCCAGAGGAGCACACGCCATGACCACCACCACCGTTGCCGTCGCCGGAGGTTCGCTGGGTGGGCTCACGGCTGCACTGCTGCTACGCGACCTCGGCCACGACGTCACCATCTACGAGCGTTCGGCGGTGGAGCTCGAACAGCGCGGAGCTGGCATCGGCTTCCTGCCCGACAGCTCGCGCTATCTCATCGAACGGGTGGGCCTGTCGCTCGACGACATCAGCACCTCCATCGGCATCATCCGCTACTTCGACCGGCGCGGTGGCATCACCCACGAACTTCGCCATCGCTACCACTTCAGTTCGTGGAACACCGTGTATCGGCATCTGCTGTCCGCCTTCGGCCGCGACCGCTATCTGCTGGGCCGCGAAGTGGTGGGCCGCGATGAACACGACGATCACGTCACCGTGCGCTTCGCGGGTGGCGCTTCGGTCGACGCAGATCTGTTGGTGTGCGCCGACGGTGTGGGCTCGACGTTTCGTCGACAACTGATGCCCGATGTGCGGCACCAGTACGCGGGTTACGTGGGCTGGCGTGGCATGGCGCGCGAGAGCGATCTGCACCCCGACACCGTGCGCCAGTTGGGCGATGCCATCTCGTACTACGTGTACGCGAACAGTCACATCCTCGTGTACCCGATCCCGGGTCTCGACGGTTCAGTGGTGCCCGGCGAGCGACTGATCAACTTCGTCTGGTACCGCAACTACCTCGACGGCGACGACATCGGCGATCTGTTGCTCGATGTGGGTGGCGTGCAGCGTGAGATCTCGTTGCCACCCGGCGCGGTGCGCCCGGAGCACGCTGCGGAACTTCGTGCCACGGCGGTCGCCCGTTTGCCAGCGGTGCTCTCGGATGTGGTGGTCGCGGTCGACGAACCCTTCCTGCAGGTGGTCTACGACGTGGAGATTCCGCAGATGGCGTTCGGTCGCACCTGCCTGGTGGGCGATGCCGGCTTCGTGGCTCGGCCGCATGCCGCGGCGGGCACGGCCAAGGCCGCGGCGAATGCGTGGGCGCTGGCCGATGCGTTGGCTGCGAACCCCGACATTCCGCAGGCGTTGGCAGCCTGGGAGCCCGGGCAACTGGCGTTGGGTCGTCAATTGCTCGAGCGCACGCAGCGCCTCGGGGCGCGATCGCAGTTCCTCGGCACCTGGGACCCCACCGACCCCGACGTACTGTTCCGGCTGAGAGAGGAAGGCCCGTGACAAATCCGCGCCGCGAACTCGCATCTCGTATGGCCGCCGCTGCGGTGGCGCTGCTGGAGTCGCTCGACCCCGATCAACGTTCGTTGGTGTCGTGGCCGTTCGACGACCACGAGGAACGCACGCGCTGGTTCTACACGCCTACCGATCACGGCGGCCTCTCCATCGGTGCCATGCGCGCCGCGCAGCAGCGATTGACCCACCAGTTGGTGGCGACGGGTCTGTCGCGGCCGGGATACGTCACCGTGGCCACCGTGATGGGTCTCGACAACGTGCTCGACGAACTCGAGGGCTGGACGGCATCGTGGGGCCGCGAGCGCGGTCGCGACCCGGGCCTCTACTACGTGCGCATCTTCGGCGACCCGGCGGGCGATGGCCCGTGGGGGTGGCGGTTCGGTGGCCACCACGTGTCGGTGAACCATGTCGTGGTCGACGGAGACGTGGTGGGCTCCACCCCCAACTTCCTCGGCGCCGACCCGGCGAACTCGCCACTGCTCGGCCCGCACCTGTTGCGACCGCTGGCTGGCGCTGAGGATCTGGGTCGCGAGCTGGTGCGCTCGCTCGACGAGTCGCAGTTGCAGCAGGCGATGCTCGCACCCGTGGCACCGGTGGATCTCGTCAGCGCGAACCGGCCCGAGTACGGCGCCGGCGAGGGCGATCTGCCACTGCCGTTGGGCGATGTGTGGCGTGGCCGGTTCGATGGCGAACTCGGCGATCGCGTGCACCAGATCCAGGTGAACGCTGAGGCCGCAGCAGACCTGCTGCCCGAACACCTCGAAGCGGTGCGGCTCAGCGCCGAGTCGCGTGGCCTGTCGGCGGCGTATCTCGGGCCCAGCCAGCGCGAGATTTTGCGATCGTTGCTCGACGTCTACGTGCATCGCATTCCCGATGCGCTGGCCGACGACGAAGCCGCGAAGTACGCCGACGACGCAGGCCTCGACGGTCTGCACTTCGCGTGGGCCGGCAGCATGGAACCCGGTGAGGGGCACTACTACCGCGTGCAGGGCGCGGCGCTGTTGGCCGAGTACGACAATACGCAGCGCGGCGCGAACCACATGCACACCGTGTGGCGCAACCCACTCACCGACTTCGGTGGCGACGTTCTGCGGCATCACTACGAGATCGGTCACCGCCACGTATCCGGGCACACCGGCGCCCATACGCACGACGGGCACACGCACTGAAGTACGTGGGCGTGTGCCCGATCGAGATGTTCTGGTGCCGCTCGCGCGGCGGTGAGGTTAGCTCTTGCCGAAGGTGGCGATGCTGTCGACCTTGCATACGAACAGCACGCGGCGCTCGTCGATGCTCGGGTCGCGCAGGCCGTACTCGTCGCCCTGGCCGACGTACTTCTGCCAGATGCGGTTGAGCTGGCTGGTGACCCAGGCGCCCTCGGCCGGGTCGTCTTCCAGGATCTCGCGCTCGACCGTGATCTTCATGCTCATCCAGTGATACATGTTCTCCGGGTTCACGATGATGACCGTGATCTCCGGGTTCTTGCGGATCCAGTTGGTCTTCGAGCGCTGCGAGGCCACGTTCACCAGGATCTTGTCGCCCTCGTAGTCGAACCACATCGGCGTGAGGCCGGGGCGACCGTCGGGGCCGATGACGGCCATGACGCATGCGTACGGCTTGTCCATCAGCTGCTTGTACATCGGGTCGATGTCGGCCAGCGAGTTCACGGCCTCGCGATCGCCGACGGCGAACTGGCCGGGCTGCAGGCCTGCAGCAACGTCGCGGAACTTCGCAACTTTGATTCCCATGAAAGGCTCCCCTCGTGTGTTCGCCTCCCCGAGGCGCTGCGGAATGTTTGCATGGGCACACGTACATATGCAAGACGTTCGGCCGCAAAAGACCGTACATTCCAGCGCCCCGACCAGCTTCGGCGGTCGGCGGCTGCGGGGCCGCCCCCTAGGAACCGGCGGCATCGTCACCTAGCCTTGA
This sequence comes from uncultured Acidimicrobiaceae bacterium, assembly GCA_903919455.1. GTDB lineage: Bacteria > Actinomycetota > Acidimicrobiia > Acidimicrobiales > Ilumatobacteraceae > UBA668. The sequence goes on from CAIXIJ010000038.1 coordinate 11,091, forward strand.
TCAGAACCCGATCAAAGGCAACTTGATGAGTGGAAACTCGGTGTTCCGGCACCAACACAGCGGAGTACTGAGCCTGGCGGCTGTCGAGGCGCCGAACGTGGTCACCTCCGACTGGATCGACGAGCAGCTCGCCGAGACCTACGCCCGCAACGGGATGCGCGGCGGTCTGCTGGCTGGTCTGGCCGGCATCGAGGAGCGCCGCTGGTGGGACGCCGACGTGTCGTTCGCCGATGCGGCGGCGATGGCCGGTCGCGCTGCCATCGAACGTGCGGGCATCGACCCGTCGGAGATCGGTGTACTGATCTCCACGTCGGTGTGCAAGGAACACCTGGAGCCCTCGGTGGCCTGCGCGGTGCACCACCGTCTCGGGCTGCCGTCGTCGTGCCTGAACTTCGACATCGGCAACGCCTGCCTCGGGTTCATGAACGCCATGCACGTTGCGTCGAGCATGCTCGACACCGGCATGGTGAACTACGCGCTCATCGTGGATGGCGAAGGCAGTCGCTACACGCAGGAACTCACCATCGACCGCCTGCGCCAACCTGAGGCCACCGACCTCGACGTGTTCGCCGAGTTCGCCTCGCTCACGCTCGGTTCCGGTGCAGCGGCGATGGTGCTCGCTCGCACCGATCGTCACCCTGAGGCGCACCGTGTGGTGGGTGGCACGGCGCGCGCCGCCACGCAGCACGAACTGCTGTGTGTGGGCAGCCTCGATCGTATGACCACCGACACCGCCGGCTTGCTGGTGGCAGGGCTCGACCTCGCCGCCGAGGCATGGACGGCCGCGCAGCAGGAAGCGCACCTGTCGCCCACCGCCGATTGGTACATCCTTCATCAGGTGTCGAAGGTGCACACCACGATGCTGTGCGAGCGCCTGGGTATCGACAAGAGCAAGGCGCCGCTCACGTATCCGAAGTACGGCAACGTGGGCCCGGCTGCGGTGCCCATCACGCTGGCCAGCGTGCAGGACCAGATCCAGCCGGGGCAGCGAGTGCTGTGTCTGGGTATCGGTTCGGGTCTGAACACCAGTGCCACGGAGATCCTCTGGTGAACCCCTCGGCCCCGGTCGCTGCGGATCTCGCAGCGTGGGGTGTCGACGCCGCATGGTCGCGGACGATCCACGTACCGTCGCACGACGGCGGCTCGCATCGTTGGCATGTGCTCGATCGGCCGGGCGATGGTGGAGTCACCGTGGTGTGCCTGCACGGCAACCCCACCTGGTCGGTGCTGTGGTCGCGGCTGATGCGCGAACTCGACCCGGCGATGCGGGTCATCGCACCCGACCATCTCGGTATGGGCTACTCCGAGCGCGTCGGGCCGCGGCCGTACACGCAACGAGTGCGCGACGTGCAGGATCTGCTGCAGGCGATGGATGTGCGCGGCCCGGTGTGGTTGGTGGCGCAGGACTGGGGCGGTGCCATCGCCATGGGTGTGGCGGTGGCGCGGCCCGACATGGTGGCCGGGATGGTGCTGTCGAACACGGGCATTGCCGTGCCGGCTGGGCGTTCGGCTCCGTGGCTCATTCGGCTCGCAGCGTCGAACGGCGTGCATCGGTTTGCTACGCGCACCACGCCAGCGTTCGTGCGCGGCACGCCGTGGTTGCCCGGTCAACGGGTGTCGCGCTTGATGCGTCGCGCTCTGGCGGCTCCGTATCGCGGTGCGGCGCAGCGCGACGCCATTGCCGGGTTCGTTGCCGATGTGCCGTTCAGCCCGTCGCACCCGTCGGCCGCCGACATCGCTGCCGTGGCCGACTCATTGCCGTCGCTGCACATGCCGGTGCGATTGGTGTGGGGTTCTCGCGATCCCGTGTTCAACGACGACTTCGCCGAAGACCTGCGCGGTCGCTTCGCCGATGTAGCGCTGCATCGCATCGCTCGCACCGGTCACCTCACCGTGCTCGAGACGTCGGTCGCGCCATTCGTGGAGGCGGCCATCGCTGAAGGCTTGGCGGCGCTCGCTAGTGAACCGGTGGGCGCCGACGGCGTGGCAGCCATCTGGGATCGCATCGCCGGCGGCGACCCACATGCGGTGGCGGTCAGCAATGCCGCCACGAACGAGGTCACCACTCGACGCGAGTTCGAGGCGAAGGTGGCGTCGTACGCGACGGCGTTGCACGCCAACGGCGTGCGCCTCGGCGACCGAGTAGCTGTACTCGTGGAACCGGGGGTGGATCTCATCGCCGTGGTCTACGCCTGCTGGCGCATCGGTGCCGTCACGGTGGTGGCCGATCGTGGGTTGGGGCTGCGCGGCCTCGGCACCGCGGTGCGCTCGGCGCGCGTGCGGCACGTGGTCGGAGCATCGAAGGCGTTGGCCGCCACGCGGACGTTGCGGTGGGCGCCGCACTCCAGTCACATCTCGCTCGCCACGTTGCGTTCGGCCCAGCTTGTCGCGCACCTCGCCGATGTGTCGCTGCCGATCCCGTCGGCGGCCGACCCCGCGGCGGTGGTGTTCACCTCCGGGGCCACAGGGCCGTCGAAGGGTGTGCGCTACACGTTCGGTCAGTTGTGTGCGCAGCGCGACGCGGTGCAGGCCATGTACGGCATCACATCGGCCGATCGGTTCGTGGCGGCCTTCGCCCCGTTCGCCGTGTTCGGGCCGGCTCTGGGCATCGCCACCGGGTTGGCCGACAACGACGTCACGTCGCCGGGCACGCTCACGGCGGCAGCGCTCGACGATGCCTGTCGGCGCGTCGGTGCCACGTTGGTGTTCGCCTCACCCGCGGCCTTGGCCAACGTGGTGCGCACGGCCGCCGGGCCGTTGCCGTCGCTGGCCGCGGTTCGCCTGGTGATGTCGGCAGGTGCGCCGGTGCCCATCGAAACATTGCGCGCCATGGGCCGACTTTGCACGAGCGCGGCACTGCACACGCCCTATGGCATGACCGAGGTGTTGCCCGTGGCCGACATCTCGCTGGTCGAGCGTTCGGCCGTGGGCACCGGACGTGGCGTGTGCGTGGGCAAGCCGGTGCCCGGGTGTGAGGTGGTGGTGTCGCACTTCGATCGGCCACAGCAGCGCCGCGCCGGTTCGACGGGTGAGATCGTGGTGCGGTCAGCGTGGATGTCGTCGGGCTACGACCGTCTGTGGGCCACTCAGCAGATTGCGCGTCCCGTCGACGCCGACGGGGTGTGGCATCGCACCGGCGACGTCGGACATCTCGACCACGACGGCAACCTCTGGATCGAAGGCCGCGTGGTGCACCTCATCCACACTGTCGGTGGTGTGGCGGCGCCCGTGCCGCTGGAGGTGGCGGCCGAGACCGTGGCCGGTGTGCAGCGTGCGGCTGCGGTCGGCATCGGCCCCGCGGGTGTGCAGCAGGTGGTCATCGTGGTGGAGGAGGAGGGCGGTGCGTCGCGTGGCGGGCCTGCATCGCCGTCGCTCGCTGCTGCCGTGCGCGCCGCGTGCGCGCCGCAGCGCGTTGCCGCTGTGTGGGTCGTGCGCGCGCTGCCGGTCGACATGCGCCACAACGCGAAGATCGATCGCACAGCGCTGGCCGCGCAGATGTCGGGCGTGCTGTCGGGCGGTGGCTCGTGAAGGTCCTTGTCACCGGCGCGGGCAGTCTGCTGCTCGGCGGTGTGGCAACGGCATTGGTCGAGCGCGGCGACGAAGTGGTCTGCCTGCAGCGGCGGCCTCTGGCGCTGGATGGAGTCGCGACGGTCAGTGGCGATGTGCGCGACGCGGCTGCAGTGTTGGCTGCCGCG
>CAIXIJ010000039.1 GCA_903919455.1 uncultured Acidimicrobiaceae bacterium
AGCTGTTCGAGACCGGCTCGCCCGACGTCATCGAAGTGGCAGGCCGTGGCGAGCTTCAGCTCGCCGTGCTCATCGAGAGCATGCGCCGTGAGGGTTACGAGCTCCAGGTGAGCCGCCCCGAGGTGATCACCAAGGAAGTGAACGGCAAGCGCTTCGAACCGCAGGAACGGGGCGTCTGCGACGTGCCCGACGAGCACGTCGGCACCGTCACCCAGGAGCTGGCTCCCCGAAAGGGCCGCATCACCGATCTCCGGTCGGGTGATGCAGGTCGCACCATCGTCACCTTCGAGTGTCCGAGCCGTGGCCTCATCGGCTTCCGCTCGCTGCTCATGACCGCCACCCGCGGTACGGCGTTGTTGCACCAGCACCACCTCGGCTGGATGCCCTGGGCGGGCGAGATGCCCGACAGCCGCGGCGGCGCCATGGTGGCCGACCGTCTCGGCGTTACCACTGCCTACGCGCTCGACAAGCTGCAGCTCAGCGGCGGCTTCTTCGTGAACCCGCAGGAGCAGGTGTACGAGGGCATGGTCGTCGGCGAGTGCAGCCGAGAAGACGAGATGGTCGTGAACGTGGTGCGTGCCAAGGAGAAGAACAACATCCGCACGCACAGCCACGACGATGCCGTGAAGCTGCCCGCGCCGCGTATTCACACGCTGGAGACCGCCATCGAGTGGATTGCAGGCGATGAGCTCGTGGAAGTGACGCCGAAGGCCATTCGTGTTCGCAAGCGCTTCCTCGCCCTCGAGGATCGGCGCAAGGCGAACAAGAAGGTCAGTACCTCCTGAATTCGTTGGCGACGAGGTGGCAGACGGTGGTGCTCACGTCGTGAGCAGCTGCCGTCGCCACGTCGTCGTCGCATCCTCGCTCGATCAACTCGCGCCCTGAGGTGGTGTTGCGGAGGGTGTCGTACAGCAGCGGACGTGCGTGCACGAACGCGGCTCGCGCCGCCGCAGCCTCGGGTGAACAGCGTGGTGCCCCGACGGCACCGCTGGGATCGAGCGCTGCGAGCATCGCACCGGCGCCCAGCATGTCTTCCACTGCTGGACGAAGGGGGCCGCCATGCGTGGGCCAGCGCTCGCCTGCAGCGACGAACGCGACGCATTCGCCCTTGGCAAGTTCCATCGCAGCGGTTGCTGTTGCCTGAGCGTTGCGAAGGCATCCGGCCAACACGTGCCGGGCGCCCAAGTCGCGAGCGAGGAAGGCGAGCGTGGATCCATTCGGTGACGGCAGCACCAGTCGCGTGCCGGGTTGCACGGTGAGCAAATCGGTGGGCGACAACGACAGCGCGCCGTCCTCGCGCCTACCTGCCAAGAGCGCATCGTTCGCCCTTGCGTAGCCGGCCGCACCATCGTCGCTCCACCGATATGGCAGCACGACCGCGTCGCTTTCCAACGCACAGCACACGGCAGTGGTGAAACGCAGCACATCCACGATCACCACCACACCGGCGTCGGGTGCGAGCGAGGCAAGACCTTCCTCGCCCCACTCGAAGCGGTAGGCCTCGGGAGACTGGGTTACCACGTGTCCCAGTGCATGATGGGGTCCATCGGGAGGCGAGTGGCGGGCTTGAAATCGGTGCCGATGGTGTACGCCACGGGGAAGAGGCCTGCCTGCGTAATCCCCTCGGGGATTCCGAGCAGTTCGGCAGCCTGCGCATCACCGCCGTTCATGAGGTGGATGGTGGTCCAGGCCGTGCCGAGACCGCGCTCGCGGGCGGCGAGCATGAAGCTCCAGACTGCGGGAAGGAGCGAACCCCACGCCGAGGCGCCGGCGAAGGCAGGCACGCGATCGAGGTTCCCGGTGATGCAAGGAATCATCATCACGGGAACACGGTGGAAGTTCTCGGTGAGGTAGTCGGCCGAGGAGAGCACCCGGGCCTGCTGGTCGACGCGAGGGTCGTCGGACGGCATTGGGTTCGCAGAGCCGAGCTGGCGGTACATCGCGAAATTCTTTGCATAGATGTCGGCCAGCGCCTTCTTCTTGTCGGCATCCGTGACGAACAGCCAGTGCCAACCTTGCGAGTTGCTGCCGGTGGGGGCCTGCACGGCGAGCTCCAGACACTCCTGGATCACTTTGCGCTCGACGGGTCGATCGAAGTCGAGGCGCTTGCGCACTGCGCGGGTGGTGGAGAGGACGTCGTCGGCAGACAGGTTCAGATGCATTCACGCAGTCTGGCACGGCGTGGCAGGCTGATCGTTGTGGACGTGAACCCTGTCGAGTACCTGTCGGTGAATCGCTCGAACTGGGACAGTCGTGTGCCGCACCACGTGCGCGGCTACGACCTCACGCCGTTCCGAACCGACCCAACGCATATCTCCGACGTGGTGCGCTTCGATTTGCCACTGCTGGGCGAAGTGGCTGGGCTCCGCGGTGTTCACCTGCAGTGCCACATCGGCAGCGACACCGTGTCGTTGGCTCGTCTCGGTGCACGCATGACGGGCCTCGACTTCTCCGCCCCGGCGCTGCTCGCTGCGGCCGATCTGGCTGGGGCTGCAGCCGCCGACGTGGAGTGGGTGGAAAGCGACGTGTATCGAGCGGCTGAGGTGTTGGGCGAGGGTCGCTTCGACTTCGTGTACACCGGAATTGGAGCCCTGTGCTGGATCCCAGACGCATCGCAATGGGCCGCCAATGTTGCGGCGCTGTTGAAGCCGGGTGGATTTCTTTTCATCCGTGAGGGCCACCCGATGCTGTGGACCCTCTGCGACCCGCGTGACGACCAGATGTTGCTGATCGAGTACCCCTACTTCGAGAGCGCAGGAACGGTGTTCGAAGAGCCCTACACCTACGTGGAGCACGAAGCCCCGCTGCAATCACCGGCAATAGTCCACTTCAACCACTCGCTGTCGGAGATTTTCAATGCGCTATGGAGTGCCGGGATGACGATCACGTTGTTCGAAGAACACGCGACGGTGCCGTGGAACGCCGCAGGCGATGCAATGGAGCTCGTGGATGGTGGCGAGTACCGCCTGCGCGAGAACCCCGAGCGTCTGGCAGCGAGCTACACGCTGCGAGCCGAGAAGCGCTGACCTGACAAACTCGCAGTCATGTCTGAGGACCGCATCTCCATCACCATCACCGACGGCGTCGCCGATGTGCGCATGACCCGTACCGACAAGCGCAACGCACTCGACAACGCAATGTTCATGGCGTTGGCCGAGGCAGGGGAGCGTTTGAAGAACGAGCCCGGCGTGCGCGTCGCCGTGCTGAGTGGTGCTGGCGCTTCGTTCTGCGCGGGTCTCGACCTCGGCTCCATGACGCAGCTCGCAGGCGGTGGGGAACGCCCCGCCGAGGGCAACCCAGGTGAAATGAAGGAGGGTCGCATCACTCACCTTGGCCAGCAGGTGGCATGGGTGTGGCAGGAGGTGCCGGTTCCCGTGATCGCTGCGGTGCACGGACACGCACTCGGCGGTGGCATCCAGTTGGCGCTCGGCGCCGATATCCGCATTGTGCACCCCGACACGCAGATGAGCGTGCGTGAGGTGTTCTGGGGCCTGGTGCCCGACATGACCGGCACGTTCTTTCTCTCACAGCTTGTCGGCGCCGATGTGGCGAAGGAACTCGTCTTCACGGCCCGAATCTTCGACGGTCGCGAGGCGAAGGCGCTCGGCCTGGCCACCAAGCTCAGCGACAACCCCTTCGACGACGCCATGCTGCTCGCTCGGGAGATTGCCGGCCGCAGCCCCGACGCAGTGCGCGCAGCCAAGCAATTGATGAACGGGCTGTACCACCAGGGCGCAGCCGAGCAGTTTGCCGCCGAGCGTGCAGGCATCGGTTCGCTCATCGGTCGTCACAATCAGAAGGAGTCCGTGATGTCGTACTTCGAGAAGCGGTCGCCGAACTTCGCGGACCCGAGCTGACATGTCTGCCGTAGTGGACCCCGACAAGCTCAAGCTCTACAGCTTCCAGCTGTTCACCAAGCTCGAAGGTGCCGTCACCGCCGGCATGATTCATCTCGGCGACCAGTTGGGCCTGTATCGGGTGATGCGTGAAGCGGGTCGCCCGCTCAGCACTACCGAGCTTGCTGCTGCAACCGACACCATCGAGCGTTGGGTGCGGGAGTGGGCGTTCAATCAGGCGGCGGCGCGCATGATCGAATCGCACGGTGATGGCACGTTCTCACTCTCTCCGGAGGCCGCCATCGTGCTGGCCGACCAAGAGCATCCCGCCTTTGGGATGGGCATGTTTCATCGTCTGCCGCAGACGATGAAAGCACTCGAGCATGTGCGCGAAAGCTTTCGCACGGGGGTAGGCCACGACTACGACAGTCATGGCCCCGAAGGCGCCGTTGGCATCGAGCGCAGCTTCGAGCCTTGGAACCGGGCGTTTCTCGTGCCGGTGGTCCTGCCTGCTCTGGACGGCGTGGTGGCGAAGTTGGTGGCCGGTGCAAAGGTGGCTGATGTGGGCTGCGGAGCCGGCAGCGCAGTGCTGCTGATGGCATCCACGTTCCCCGAGAGCACCTTCACTGGTTACGACATCAGCCAGTTTGCTCTGGATCGCGCCCGTACGAAGCTGGATTCATCGGGTCTGCGGAATGCGTCGTTCCACGACCCGCGCAACCAGGGGTTGCCCGGCGACGGCTCGCTCGATGTGGTGTGCACGTTCGACTGCATCCACGACATGGCGCATCCGCAGGAAGTGATCGAAGCCATTCGTGCTTCGTTGAAGCCCGACGGCACCTGGTTGCTCGTCGACATCAAGGCGCTCGACACGTTCGAGGAGAACATGCGCAAAAACCCGATGGCCTCGTTGATGTACGGCATCAGCGTGCTCTCGTGCATGTCGTCTGCGCTCAGCGAGCCCGATGGTCTCGGTCTCGGAACGCTGGGTCTGTCGGAGAACAGGGCACGCGAGATGTCCGCCGCCGCGGGCTTCACGCGGTTCACGAAACTCGACGTGGACCACAGCGTGAACTCGTTCTACGAAGTTCGACCCTAAGCGACAGTTACGACTGGTCGATCACTTCGATGCGGCGCTCGGCAAACAGCCAGCCGCCCTGGCGACGCACATAGCGGTCGTGGTACACGCCAACCAGCGAGCCCGGGCCCGTCCTCGTCTTCTTGAACTGCTCGAGGATGGTGACTCGGCCCGTAGCGGTTCCGGCGGCCTCGTCCACTTCGAAGACGGCGTTCGGAGCTGTCTGCACCAGGTACGCGTACTGCTTCACCAGTTTGTCGAAGGCGGCCCCGATGGCGTCCCGGCCAACAATCGGCTTGCCGAGCACCCAGGTGGCGTCGGTGTCCCACACCTCGGCGAAGGCTTCGGTGTCCTTGCGAACCACGGCATCGCAATAGCGGGAGACCAACTGACGCAGAGCAATATCGGTAGCGGGTGCAGCAACGGCGATCTCGACGCGCGGCGAGGATGAATCGCGCAGCGAATCGGGCTCGAGGCCCACTTCCCACGCCGCGATGGTGCGCACGTGTTCGATCAACTGGTCGCGGTTCATCATGCCGTGATGAGCAGCGAACTGAATGGCGAGACCGTCCACCAGCGCGGTGATTCGCATCGCGGCTGCGGCCGGGTTGCTGCAGACGAACTCTGCGCGCTCGACGCCCTTGGTGATCACGCGCTCCAGCAGGTCGGCAGACTGCTCGTCGAGCTCCTGGCTGATTTTGCGCATCATCGGGTTACGCAGCGCTTCGCCCCAGCCGTCGATCCAGAGCATCCACTCCATGTCGTTACTGCCCTCGGGCACGTAGTTCTGCACCACGCGATCGAGCTGGCCGACCGAGTTTGGTGCTGCCTCCACCTCGGCCTCCATCTCGGCAACGTCCTTACGGGCGTAGTGAGCGAAGGCTTCGGCGAGCAACTGCTCTTTCGAGTCGAAGTGGTAGTGGATGAGGCTGCTCGACACGCCGAGCTTCTTGGCCACATCGGCGATGCGGGTGGCAGCGAAGCCGCGCTCGATGACCACCTGGCAGGTGACTTCGAGAATCTCGGCTCGGCGTTCGGCGACGGTGGGCTTCTTCACTGTCGCGCACGATACCGGCCCAGCGATCTAGCGTGCGGGCAACCACACCAATTGGAGACGAACGATGAACCTCGGTGGAGCTCACCCCGGCGGAAACGCTGACGCGACGCGTCTGTCACAGCTCTCGCGATCGGTGGCCGGCAAGCGCGTGTTGGTCACCGGGGCAGCCTCGGGGATGGGTCGAGCTACTGCCTTCGTGTTCGCCGACGAGGGAGCCCGCGTGGCGGTGGCCGACCTCTCGGCAGAGCGAGTCCTGGAAGTTGTCGACGAGATCCGCGCAGTGCACGGCCCGGAATCTGCTCATGGGTTCGTAGCAGATGTGGGTGACCACGAGTCGCTGAAGCGTCTGGTGCTCGATGTCGTGGCGGCACTCGGCGGCGTGGACGTGCTGGTGAACAATGCGGGCATCTCGTTGGTGAACTCGGCGTTCCAAGGCGAGGACGACTACGAGACCAACTGGGCCCGCACGCTCGACGTGAACCTGACGGCGCATTCACGGCTGATCCGTCTCTGCCTGCCACACCTTCGGGAGGCCGAAGGCGGTGGGCGAGTGGTGAACATCGCCTCCACCGAGGCCATTGTCACCACGCCAGGCCTCGCCGCATACGCCGCAACGAAGGCGGGTGTGGTGGGTCTCACGAAGAGCTTTGCCGTGGAGCTCGGCCGTCACGGCGTCACGGTGAACTGCATCTGCCCGGGCCCCATCAATACGGGCATGACCGCGCCCATCCCCGAGGAGGCCAAGGAGACCTACGCACGGCGACGAGTGCCGCTGCGCCGCTACGGCAACCCGGAGGAAGTGGCGCACATGACACTGAACCTGTGCCTGCCGGCGAGCAGCTTCGTGAACGGCGCCATCATTCCGGTTGATGGGGGCATGACCATTCGCCACACCTGACGTGCTCAGTGGTGCGTGACCATCCAGGAGTCGGGGTCCACGAGCCGACCCATGTGTACGCCAATGCGCAACTGTTCGCCCTTGGCAAACTCCCTGTCCAGTCGGTACATCCGGTTGCCCCAACTGGTGATGGGTGCCAGCGGCGAGGTGGACAGCACCGTCTCGTCGTCGAACACTGCCTCGAACCAGATGCACGTTCCATCGACGATCATGTCGGCGTTGGCCGTGCGCTCGATGACGAACTCTGTGGGAAGCGATTCGGCGCGGTCGAGGGTGTTGAGATCAAACTCCATGATCGGCGTGGTCGAACCCATGGTTGCGGCGACGGCTCCGGGTCGGAGCCAGGTCTGCTCGTTCTTTCCGGTCTCGTAGCGCTGTGCCAGGAGTGACTCCTGCATCGGCGAGAGATCGATCCCGTCGGGCAGGTCGATGTTCCAGAAGCGTCGTACGCGCATGGCTTCGGTCATG
>CAIXIJ010000040.1 GCA_903919455.1 uncultured Acidimicrobiaceae bacterium
CCGATAACCAACTCAGGCGGCAGCTCGCCCGGCATGAACAGAAAGCCGATGTCGCCGATGCGCACCCAGGTGAGACGGGTCTTCAATACATCGGCCACGCGGATCTGGCTGTCCACTAACGGGGTCAGCACAGGGTCGTCAACGCTCTTCCCGTCGTCGTCGGTGCAGTTGGCGTCGGTGAACGGCTTACCGGTGCATGTGTAGCCGTGTGCCGACTGCCATCCGAGGTCGCCGTCGCTCAAGAGGACGCGGAAGCCGATGTTGGTGAGGCGCGTGTAGAACTCCTGCCGCTTCCATTCGATGTCGTCTCCTTGCACGGGCTGTGCCTCGTTGACAAGTGCGAGCGCCGCGTCGGCAAGGGCGTTGCCGATGGCGGCAGTACGAGCGAGATTGCGGTCGCGGAAGTCCTTTGCCCCCGGGACGGGCTGCGCCCCGGCCGGCGGGGTGACACCGTCGCCTTCCGGGTGCTCGGCGTCGATCTGCCACACGTCGGCGCGGCCGGGCCCGATCTGGCTGCCCAGCGCTCCGTTGAAGTACAGCACCTCTCCCCCTAGCTCCTTCTGCATCCGCTCGCGCAGCACGCCCGGATAATCGGCCGTGAAGTACCGACCCTCGATCTTGCAGTCGTCGGCGGACCAACCCTTCTGCGCGCACTGGGCGCTGTAGTCGCCCGGGGGTTCCCAACCGAGCGTGGACTCCGGGTGGCTTGCCCACTGCACGACAGTGGCGATCGCCTTGCCATCCGCGTCGAGCACTTCCATGAGGTTCAAACGAGGGTCCACGATGTTGGGGTCGCGAGCGTCGGCCTGACCGAAATAGTGCTCCCCCGCTGCGGCCGCCAAGGTGGCAGGTTGCACACCTTTGTCGACGGCGTCCTTCACGGTGGCTGCCATCTCGGTTGCCATCAGGTCGTACCAGTCGTCGTTCACGCTGAATGCCGTATCGGGGCCGTGGTGGTTGTGCGTGGCGCTCATCACGATCTTGGCGTCGGACAGTTCGGCGGGCAGCAGAGGTCGGATGCGTCGCTCGATCTCATCTTGATCGACGGCGAAAATCATGTAGACGTCGGCGTTCACCATGATGACCTGCTGGTCGCCCTTGGTGAGCACGAGTGCCGTGGTGCGGATGTCGTCGTGCACCCACGAGCCATCGCCTTCGCCGTTACCGACATCAACCACCCCCTGGTCGAACTTCGGCACGAAGACGCCGATGTCGTTCGGGTCGGTGGCGACGAGCCAACCCGGGGCTTGCTGCAGATAGTCGCGTGTGCCGCCAACCGTTGGCAGCACGCTGCGACTGGCCGCAGCGGCAAGAAGCTGAGGCCCGGGAGCTGTGGTGGTCTCGGGAGGGCTGGGTGTTGCCGTGGTGGTCTCCACCGTGGCTACCGCGCTCGACGCGGGCGACGCGCCCTTGTCGGCACCCGAGCACGCCACCAACACCAAGCCAGCTACCGCGCCAGACACGAATAGTTTCCTCATCACAATCCCCTTCCCCATGCGAGACAGTAGCCAGCCACACTGTCGAGTGGGCGAGACTGGTTCCATGACCGACTGGCAGAGCATCACGAGGCGCAACGCTCGATCCGTGCAGACCACCATTGGTTGGATCTTCTGGGACCCTGGCGCCGTTCGTCGATACGAGGCCCTCGGACTTCCCGCGCAGCTTGCTGGGCCTCTCGGCTACATGGCGGCTCGATGCGCTCCGCTCGCCCCTGTCGGTGCCGACGCAGTCGTGGCTGCCTTAGGTTCCATCAGCCCGACGGCGATTCGCGGGCTGTTCGGACTGCTCGACCACACCGACCGCTTCCTTGAGTTCTGGGAGGCTCGCGACGAGGCAGTGGTGGCCGGTCTTCGGGACCATGCACCCGAGATCGTGAAGCCCCTCGAGGAGTTCGGACCGCTGCTATGGCCGGTGGTTGACCAACTTCCACTCGTGGGTCGCACCTTCTTCGGCGCCCACTTGCACATGCCTCGCAACGAGGATCCGCTTCTGTCCGGTTGGCACGCAGTGAATTGCCTACGGGAGTGGAGGGGCGACACCCACTGGGCGATCGTAGTTGCCAACGGTCTGTCGCACGCCGAGGCCAGCATCCTGCACAACGCCTGGATGGGCTACGAGGCCGATTGGCTGCCGAAATCGCGAGGC
>CAIXIJ010000041.1 GCA_903919455.1 uncultured Acidimicrobiaceae bacterium
CCCGGTGGCGCCATAGGCCAGCAAGGCGAGACCGAGCACCACGATGGCGATGCCGATGACCTCCCACGAGGTGAGGTGGTCGCCGAGGAACCACACCCCTCCGATGGCGGCCACCGCAGCGCCGCCGCCACGAGCCACCGGATAGCTCACGGAGAAATCTCCCAGCGTGTAGGCGCGAGCCAACAGCCATGTGTACGGGAGGTGGATGAGCCCACTCGCTAGCCCGAGCGCATAGCCCTGCCACGCCATGCCGAACAGCACCTGGTTGCCGATCAGTAACGGCAGCGAGATCATGCCGCCTGCGAAGAACTGCGCCCACAGCACCATGTAGCGGTCGCCGTCGGCCCGTTTGGCCGCCAGGTTCCAGCCCGCATGCAGCACGGCGGCGGCCAGTGCGAGCACGGTGGCGAGGAACATCGGCGCAAGTCTGCCCCGCCAGCGTTACCCTCCGGGCGATGACCGAGCCAGCGGAGGCCCCTACACGACACCGTGGACTGGTGATGGTCGTCGTGCTCGCCCTGCTCGCCGTGGCGAACGTGGCGGAGAACCAGGTGCTCGCCGGCTGGGTGTATGTGCCGTTGAACCTCGCGGTGGCGGGTGTCGTCGTGCTGCTGGGTCGACGCGTGATGTCGTTGCAGGAGATGGGTTTCGCCAACTGGCGCTCGGGCGCGGTGTGGGGCGGAGTTCAGTTCGCGGTGATTTCGGTGATGTTGTCGGTGGCCATTCTGGTTCCGGTGTTCGACGAACTGTTTCGCAACCGCAACGCTGGCGAGAGCACCCTTCAGTGGTTCTACATCGCGTTCATTCGCATTCCGTTGGGCACCGTGCTGCTCGAGGAGGTTGCGTTCCGCGGAGTACTACCGGCTCTGTTTGCCCGGAAGGGGAGTGTCATCGGTAGCTCGTTCCTGGCCTCGATGTGGTTTGCCCTGTGGCGGGTACTGCCGGAAGTGCACGGCAGCCACGCGACGAGCACCGCTGAACGCTGGCTCGGGCAGGGCATCGTCGGCACCACGGCCGGCGTGATCTGGGTGGTGATCGGCACGTTCCTCGGTGGCCTGTTCTGGTGCTTCGTGCGATACAGATCGGGCAGCCTCCTCAGTTCGTTCCTGGGCCACCTCGCCACCACTTCGATGGCGTACACGATCGCGTTCGCGGTCAGCCGTTAGCCTGGGGTCGATGGACCGGCCGATCGGGATGTTCGACAGCGGCTTCGGTGGGCTCACCGTTGCTCGGGCCGTCATCGATCTGCTGCCGGAGGAACACCTCGTCTACATCGGCGACACCGGCCGCTATCCGTACGGTTCTCGGCCGCAGGCAGAGGTGCGCGAGTTCGCTCGGCAGTTGGCGTGGAGCCTGGTGAACGACTTCGACGTGAAGGCCGTCGTGGTGGCGTGCAACACAGCCTCCGCCGCAGCGATCGACGAACTGAAAGCCGAGTTGCCGGTGCCGGTGATCGACGTGGTGGAGCCGGGGGCCAATGCCCTCGTGCGCGCCACGCGCAGCGGAGAAGCGGGAGTGATCGGCACGGTCGGCACCATCGGGTCCGGCGCGTACGACCGAGCCGTGGCTGCCACCGGCGCGGCGGTGCATCTCACCTCGGCTGCGTGTCCGGGTTTCGTGGAGTTCGTGGAACGCGGCCAGACCAGCGGTGCCGAGGTGACAATCCTGGCCGAGCGATTGCTGGCGCCGGTGCACGAAGCGGGCGTCGACACCCTGCTGCTCGGTTGCACGCACTACCCCTACCTGGCGGCAGTGATCGCCGAGGTGATGGGGCCCAACGTGCGGTTGGTCAGCAGCGCTGATGAAACCGCACTGGTCACCCGCGATGCGCTTGCCGCAGCGGGCAGGCTGCGCTCGGCGGGTGGCGCCTCAGCGGAACGAACGTTTCTCAGCAGCGGCGACATCTCGTGGTTCGCCGACCTTGGCCGCCGATTGCTCGGCCCCGAACTCCGCGACGCCAACGAGTGGCGTTTCGACTGATTCTCAACACACAGGAGACCACCATGCCCCGCCCCGACGGACGCGCCGACGACGAACTGCGCCCGATGACCTTTGAACGCGACTACACCGAGATGGCCGCCGGCAGCGTGCTGGTGACGTTCGGCAAGACCCGCGTGCTCTGCACCGCCAGCATCGACGAGGACGTGCCGCGTTGGATGCGAAACAGTGGCAAGGGCTGGGTGACGGCTGAGTACTCGATGCTGCCCGGAGCATCTCCCGAGCGCATCGACCGCGAGGCCGCAAAGGGCAAGCAGAGCGGACGCACCGTGGAGATTCAGCGCCTCATCGGCCGCTCATTGCGTGCGGCATGCGACATGAAACTGTTGGGTGAGCGTCAGGTGATCGTGGACTGCGATGTTCTGCAGGCTGATGGTGGCACGCGCACCGCCAGTATCTGTGGCGGCTATCTCGCTCTGCACGATGCGCTCACTCGCCTGGTGCAGAACAAGGCCATCAAGCAGCACCCGCTGCACAGCTACTGCGCTGCCATCAGCGTGGGCATCGTCAACGGCACGCCCGTGCTCGACCTGCCCTACGTGGAGGACTCCACGGCAGAGGTCGACATGAACGTGGTCGTGCTGGGTCAGCCCGGCGAGGAGCCGCGGTTCGTGGAAGTGCAGGGCACGGCGGAGGGCCAGGCGTTCTCGCGTTCGGAGCTCGACGCATTGTTGGGTCTGGCAACCGGTGGGCTCGGCCGCATCATCGATCTGCAGTCGCAGTTGGTGGCCACGCCGCCGCCGTCGAAGGTGCTCGGCCGGTGAGCCTGCCGACCCTGGTGTCGGCATCCGCGAATCCGCACAAAGTCTCGGAGATCGCGGCAATCCTCGATGGTCTCGTGGTGCTCGTGCCTCGTCCGGCCGACGTGCCCGATGTGGTGGAGGATGCAGGCACCTTGGAAGGGAACGCGCGACTGAAAGCAGCGGCGATCTGCGCGGCGACCGGACACTCGTCCGTCAGCGACGACACCGGGTTGTTCGTGGACGCTCTCGACGGCGAACCTGGCGTGGAGACGGCCTACTACGCCGGCCCGCATGCCACCTACGCAGAGAACCGGGCGAAGATGCTCGCGGCGATGGCGGGTGTGGTGGATCGTCGTTGCAGGTTCCGCACGGTCGTGATGGTCGTGCGCCCCGACGGAAGTGAACTCAGTGTGGAGGGTGTCTGCGAAGGCACCATTGCCACCGAGGAGCGTGGCGAACGCGGCTTCGGGTTCGACCCCCTGTTCATTCCCCTCGATGGCGACGGGCGAACGTTCAGCCAGATGAGCGAAGCCGAGAAGAACACGATGTCGCATCGCGGTCGGGCATTCACGGCACTCGTTGCTGCGCTCAGGGGTGAATGACCGTCACGCCCAACACGAACCCGCGATGGTCGCTGCCCGGTAGTGCAAGGTCCTCGACTCCGGTTGGTGCCACGCCATCACGTAGCAGCGCGTGGTCGAGCCGGATGAAGACCGGTGCCGGCTTTCCTGCGGTGGGCCAACTGCCTCGCCACCACTGACCGGTCCACTCATGAGCAGTGCGCCACCCGTGGGTCAGCAGACGCCGAAACGACGGGTGCCAGCGCGAAGCGTTGAAGTCGCCGAGCAGCATCGTTGGCGTGCGCTCGTCGGTGAGGTCGGCGATCTCGCGGAGCTCACGTCTCCAGTTGCGGGCGCGCATGGTGGGCGGCTCGGTGTGCACTGCCACCAGTCGCAGTGGTGTGTCCGCCAACGTGAGACGAATGTCGATGCTCGGTCGATCACTGGCACCGCCAACGGTGCGGCCGGCGCTGAACGGATGCCGACTCCAGACGGCGATACCACCCGGGTGTGGGCGGGCGTGGTCCACTCGGTGCGGGTACTCCGCCCCGCAGATGCCTTCGAGCACCGTCGCCATCGCGGGCGTGAACTCCACCAGCACCAGCATGTCGGCGCCGGTGCCGGCCATCGCCGCCATCACATCGTTGGGCTGAAGGTTGTCGGCAAGAAGATTGCCGAACGCCACACGGAGGTGGGGCTCGATGGTCGGGTGCGGTGCCCGGGCGAAGACCGCTGGCACGACCATCCACAGCAGCGTGGCCAGCACCACGACGGATGCGATCGTGATGGCCCAGTGGCCTGACAGCGCAGCGGCCACAGCAATCGGCGCGGCACAGGCAAACGCGAACGGCGAAAGGGATTGCACGATGGCCACGGGTCGCCAGGCATCGAACCCGATCCACTGCGTTGCGCAGAGCGTCAGCAGCACGCCGACGGCTACCCAGCCGAGCAGGGTCACAAAGCTTCGAGGCGAGCGATGATGAGGCGGTCGAGGCCCAACTCGTAGGCCTTCTCGCGACTGGCCTGGTCGTCGGGTGCTGCCCACCCCGAACAATCGAAGGGCTTGTCGCCCGCAGCCTCGCGGGCCGCGGCGAGATATCCGGCCGAGTGCGGGCTGCTGAGGCGAATGTTTACGCCATCGGCGTACTGTCCGGCGATGCTGGCGAGCGCAACGGAGTTCACGCCCACGATGATGGGCATGGGCTCGATGGTACGCAACACCTCGATCTGGTGCACCACGGCGGCGTGACGGTCCGCGAGTTCGGGGAGCAGTGGAATACAGCGCTCGAGGTGCTCGCGGGCCCACGGGGTGCTGGGGTCGGCGCCGGCGCCGATGCCGAGCTTCAGCCGGCCACCGCTGATGCGTTGCACACTGGAGGCGCACGCAGCCATCACTGCCGGGTGCCGATTCGCGACGTTGGCGACAAGCGAGCCGATGCCGATGGTGGTGGTGGCCTCGGCGAGGGCGCCCAGCAACGTGAAGCACTCCAACACGTCGCGATCGCCCTTGTCGAAGACCGTGCCATCGAAGTGATCGAGCACCCAGGTGGTGTCGTAGCCGTCGGCTTCGGCCTGCAACACGGCGTCGCGTAGCACGGGCCAGTCGTTGTGGGCCGAGCTCAACTGAATGTCGACGATCATTCCTACAGGATGCCGTAGATCCTGGGGGAGTGCACGGCGGTGTAGTGCGGGCGGAGGGACTTGAACCCACACTCCTTTCGGAACAAGGACCTAAACCTTGCGCGTCTGCCAGTTTCGCCACGCCCGCAGCGGTTGACGCCCAGCACGCTAGCGAAGAACGTCGACGAGCAGACGCTGGTCGTCGAACGGACGCGATGTGAACTTCATCGCGTCGCGGCGAATGGTGATGGACCGGTTCGGCAACCATGTGCCTTGGTCGCTGATCCATTGCACCTCGCCGCTGTGGGTGAGACGAATGCGGCCATGCACGATGTCGGCGACTCGCAGGGTGATGCCTCGGCCGTCGTAGCTGGCCCATGCCACCGGTGCCCGCACTTCGATCGGCGTCACGGTGATGGGCCACCTTCCGAGTGTGAGCCAATCGAGCACCGCGGGGGCCACGTGCCGGCCATCGAGCCCGCACACATCGGCAGTCTCGGCGGGGTGCACGAGGTTGCCGATGGCGAAGACGCCTGGCCGTTCAGTCTGGAAATCGTCGCTCACCACCGGCGCCTTGGCCACTGCCAGCATCGGTAGGTCGGCCCGGCGCGCCAGTTCATGATCGGGAACCCAATCGCCGGTGAACACCACCAGGTCGCACTCGATGCGCGAGCCGTCGCTCAGCACGACCGCCTCCACACGCGTGCGGCCGATGATCTCGACCACGTTCGCGTTTGTGTGCAGCGGCACCCTTCGCGCCGTTGCCCACGCCAAGGCTGGATACGTCTGATGGCGGTCGAACGTGGTGGTGATGGCCACGGTGTGGCAGCCGGCATGTCGCAGCGTGAGCACGGCGGAGTAGCTCACGTGTTCGGCGCCCACCACCACGGCACGCCCGCCGATGCGACCATGCTGGGCCACGAAGCGCTGCAGAGCGCCGGTGGTGAACACCCCGGCAGGTCGATCGCCCGCCACCAATCGGGCCGACCGGGGCCGCTCGCGCGCCCCGGTGGCAAGCACGATGGCATCGGCGTGCAACGCGTCGATCGACGTGACGGTTTCGCCCGTTCGCAGGTCTACCCCTGCACGTTCGGCGGCGCGTACCAAGCCGGCCGCGTAACGCGGGCCGGTGGTGAGGCGATGCCGATCGCGCATGCCGAAGCCGGGGTGGGGTAGCTGACGCGGAATGCCGCCCGCCTGCAGTTCGCGCTCCAGCACCGTGACGCGCACTCCGCGGCGACGCAACTCGATGGCAGCCGACAGTCCTGCCGGCCCTCCACCAATGATGGTCACATCGCTCATGCGAGTCCGGCCCAGTCGTGCGGGGTGCGGCCATCCGCGGCGGCGGCGAGCGCGCACACGTCGGCCATGCAGTAGAAGCCTTGGCAGCGTCCGGCGAGCGCTCGGGTACGGCGACGGATGCCGTCGAGGTCGTGCGCCGGCACCGCGCCGGAGCACGCATCGACGATCTCGTCGCGGGTGACTCGTTCGCAGTGGCACACAATGGTTCCGCCGCGTTGGTAGGGCCGCACCGCCTGCTCGCCCAAGGCCGTGAGATGAACTCGACGAAGTTCGTCGGTTGGCCGTAGTGCTGCCGTCAAGCCGGCGGCGGCGAGCAGTCGCACCGCCTCCTCGCCGAGCGCCATCGACGCGGTGAGCCCGGTGGATCGGATGCCGCCCAAGCAGACGTACCGAGCGTCGGCGTGATGGCTGAGTTGGTAATCGCTGTGTTCGGTGGCTGCCCGCAGACCGGCGTAGACGGCGGTGACCTCTTCATCGAGCAGCGCCGGGAGAATGCGGTGGCCCTTGGCCAGCAGGGCATCGAGGCCTGCGTTGGTGGATCCGGTTGCGCCCTTGTCGTCGATGTCGTCGGCGGTGGGGCCCAGCATCACATTGCCGAACACGGTGGGGGCAACCAGCACGCCCTTGGTGTGCGACGTGGGCACGGGCAGCAGGGTTCGCTGCAGCAGTGGGCGGGCGAGTTTGTCGTACACGATCAACTCCCCGCGTCGAGGCCGGACGGTGAAACCGTCGAAGCCCATTCGTCGGTGCAGTTCGTCGCCGTGCAGGCCGGCCGCGTTCACCACGAACCGGGTGCGCACCGACCGCCCGTCGGTAGCGGTGAGCACGGTGGAGTCGGCCTCGATCTGAACCGAATCGACCGAGAACGAGGTGCGCAATTCGCAGCCGTTGGCGATCGCATCGTGTACGAACGCGAGGGGAGTGGACCACGGGTCGATGATGTGCTCGTCGGGCACCATCATGCCGCCGGTGACACCTGGCCCGAGGTGTGGCTCGGCATCGCCTACGGCGTCGGCATCGAGGATCTCTGCGTGCGCGTAGCCGTTGGCAGCGGCCTTGTCGCGCAGCTTCGGCAGGGTGGCCGCCTGCTCGGCGTCCCAGGCAACGAGCATCGCCCCGGTGGTCTCCACCGAGATGCCGGCACCGGGGGCGTAGGCGCTCAGCAGTTCGTAGCCGCGAGCCACCAGGCGGGCCTCCACGGAGCCCGGCGTGGCATCGAAACCGGTGTGCAAAATCGCGGTGTTCGCCTTGCTGGTGCCTGCACCCACATCGTGCCTGGACTCCAGTAGCACGACGCGCAGGTGGTGCCGGGCGAGCTCGCGTGCGACCGCGGCGCCCACTACGCCGGCACCCACCACTGCAACGTCGAATTGGTGGTCCATCAGCACTCCATCGTTGCATCGGCGACGGCGCGCCACGCGGCAAGACGAGCGGCTGCTTCATCTTCGCTGATGGAGGGTTCCACCACGGCGCTGGGTGCCCATGCGGCAGCCTCGTGCTGCTGGCCGGCACCAAGTGCAGCGAATGCGGCGACACCGAGGGCAGTTGCGTGCGGCGAGGGATAGACCTCCACCGGGCACTGCAGCAGGTCGGCTTGCACTTGCAACAGTGTGGAACTGCGGGTGAGGCCGCCATCCACGCGCAGCATGGTGAGTGGGCTGCCGAGATCGTTGCCTGCGGCCAGCGCCAGCAATGCCACCTGCGCAGCGATGCCGTCGATGGCCGCCCGCACGAGGTGGGCTCGTTCGGTTCCGAGCGACAGCCCGGTGAACGCCGCCTTTGCCTGTGGCTTCCAGTACGGCGCAGCAAGCCCGGCGAGCGCAGGCACGAAGGTGGCACCTGCAGCATCTGGCACGCTGCCGCCCAGCCGATCGAGATCGGCGGGTTCGGTCATGATGCCCATCTCGACGAGCCAGCTCACCGCAGCGCCGACGGTGTACACCTGACCATCGAGGCACCAGGTGAGAACATCGCCGATGCGCCAGGCCGGGCAGCCCACCAACCCGTTGGCGGATCGGGTGGGGCGGTCGCCGGTGCACGCCAACATGAAGGCGCCCGTTCCGTAGGTGCACTTCGCCTGCCCCGCGGCGTGGCACGCCTCGGCGTAGAGCGCTGCCTGCTGGTCGACGCATGCGCCGGTCACGGGCACGCTGCCGCCGAACACGGTGCACTCGCCGAGCAGTTCGGCATTACTCACCACCGACGGCAGCGTCGACGGATCGATGCCGAACACTTCGCACGCCTCGTGGCTCCAAACTCCGGAATCCAGATCCAGCAGCAGCGTGCGACCAGCAGTGGCAACGTCGGTGGCGAAGGCGCCGCACAGGCGATGCAACAGCCACGTGTCGGTGGTGGTGATGGCGAGACCCGTGGGTACACGTTCTCGAAGCCACGCCACCTTTGGCGCCACGAAGTACGGGTCCAGTTCCAGACCAGTGAGGTGTGCCAGGCGTGGGGCATGGGCGGCGAGCCGGTCGCAGACCTCGCTTGAGCGCCGGTCCTGCCACACGATGGCGGGGCCGTGAGGTGTGCCGGTGTTGCGGTCCCAGGCCAACACGGTCTCGCCCTGATTGGCCAGCCCGATCGCAGCCAGGGGCGGGTGGTTCGCAGCGGCCAATGCCTGTTGACCGGCGGTCACCACGCTGCGCCACAACTGCTCCGGGTTCAGTTCCACGCCACCGTCGGGGGAGGCGTGCACCTCCACGGGCACCTCGGCAAGGCCCAGCACTGTGCCGTCGGGAAGTACCACGGCTGCCTTGGTGGCGGAGGTGCCCTGATCGATGGCCAGCGTGGCGATACCCGACATGCGAATACAGTACGCACCGATGGCGTTCTCAGGGTTCCCTCTCGAGGCCGTGCACTTCTACGAAGGGCTCCAGGCCGACAACTCCCGCACGTATTGGCAGGCCCACAAGCCGGTCTACGAGCAGTCGGTGCGGGCCCCGTTTCTCGCGTTGCTCGAGGAGCTGGCCGAGTACGGGCCGTTCCAGGTCTTCCGGCCGTACAAGGACGTGCGGTTCAGCAAGGACAAGACGCCCTACAAGGAAAACATCGGTGCCTATGGCGAAAGCCAGGGAGGGGCCGGCTACTACGTGGCGTTCAGCCTCACCGGTATGTACGCCGGTTCGGGCTACTACTCGATGGCGACGGATCAGCTTGAACGTTTTCGGTTGGCCATCGACGCCCACCACACTGGCGAGGAGTTGGAGCGACTAGTGAAGGCGGTGGAGAAGTCGGGTCTGAAGCCCGGAGCGATGAGCGAACTGAAGACTGCACCGCGCGGCTTTCCGAAGGACCACCCGCGCATCGAATTGCTGCGCCGTAAGGGGCTCATGGCCGGGCGCGACTTCGGCCCGGCGAAGTGGATGCAGACCAAGGCCGTCGTTGCCAAGGTGCGCGACGCATGGCAGGCCGCAGACGATCTGAACACCTGGTTGAACCTGCATGTCGGGCCGAGCACCTTGCCGCCCGACGAGTTCCGCTGACCGTCAGGGAACCGGCAGCCACACGAGGGCGCGCTGCACCACTTTCACATCGGTGCGCGACAGCGACACCTGCACGGTGGTGATCTCGGTTGCGACGGCGTTCCACTTGTCGGTGATGACCTGCACCTCGTCGACGAGTTGATCCTCTATCTCGTTGAGTTGCTGCTGCAACATCTGCAGCTTGTTCTCCTGAGCATCCAGCCGTGCGCCAGCGGCCTGTGTGGTGGAGCGCCGTCGCGCTGCGGAGGTGACCATGCTGGTGCGCGAACGGCGACCGCCGAGGAATCCATCGAGGATGGAGCCCGCTGCCGAGATGATCTCGTTGTTGCGCTGACCCTTGGCCTGCGTGTTGAGCACCTGGGCCCGATCCTCCGCGGTGGCGATCTGCGTCTGTAGCGAGCGAGCTTTGGTTTCGTACTTTGTGCGCAGCTTTGCGGCTTCGTCGTCGGCCTTCGAGCTGGCTGCATCGTGGCACCGCTGAGCGAATGCCTCTGGTGTTTCGCCGGGGCGTCCGAACACCTTCAGATCCTTGTTCGCGAGCATGTCGACGGTGCGACTGCGCACGAGCGCGTCCACCAACTCGCGCTCGAGGCGGGCGAAGAACGTCTTCTGGTGGATCGGGGCGTTGGGCAGTCGGTAGCGGCACGCGTTCGGTGCTTCGCTACGCAGATCGCGATCGTCGTAGTCCACGTCGGTGGGTCGGCTTGCGTCAGTCTGGTCGGTGAGGGGGAAGAGCACCGCTTCGAATTCCTGGTCGTGCAGGAATTCGGCCTTGGCATCATCGAACCGCATGGTCACCCTGCAGACGAACGCAGCCTCTCGCGCAGTACCGGACGGGTCGGCGCCCACCTCGCTCAGCCACGGTGCAGCGACATCAACCCAGCGCACCGCCAGCTCGTCGGCGGTCTTGGGCATCACCGGGCTCTCGTTGTCGGCCACCGGCTCCGGTGTGGAGGCCGCCTCGGCCGTGGGCGGAGGCGGCACTGGAGCTCCGGTGGGTGGCGGCAGCGTGGGCGGGGAAAAGGTGGCCGCCACGGGGGCTGCCTTCTGGTCGGCCATCAGCACGGCGATCTGGTCGCGGGTGAGCGGGCCGCGCAGGTAGCTCATGGCCCAGCGGGTGGTGAACACTTCGGGCTGGTCCTTGCCGGCGCGGCGCAGCACGAACTCGCGCTTGGCGAGTCCGCTGATGGTGTCGCCGACGGCCTTCACGTCGACGCCGCCACTCGCAGCGCTCATGCCATCGAGCAGGCGTGCCTTGTCGCGGTCGGTCTGCAGTCGACCGATCATCCAGGTGCCCGCGTTCGACAGCGCCTTGTAGTCCACATCCACAGGGTTCTGGGTGGCCAGCACCACACCCACGCCGAATGCTCGGGCCTGCTTCATGAGGGTCATGATCGGCTTCTTGGTGGGCGGTGTGGCGGTGGGCGGCAGGTATCCGGCGACCTCGTCCATGTACAGCAGGGCGCGCAGATCGGTGGTGCCGCTCTGCTTGCGCATCCAGGTGACGAGCTTGCTGAGTACCAGTGTGGTGACGAACTGGCGCTCCTGATCGCCGAGATGGGCGGTGGTGACGATGGCGCAGCGTGGCTTGCCGCCGGCCCCGTGCAGCAGCGTCTCGATGTCGAGTGGCGTGCCGCCCATCCATGCGCCGAACGAGGGCGAGGCGAGCAGCCCGTTCAGGCGCATGGCGAAGGCGGTGCGGTCCTTGGGGGGGAAGAACTGGTCGAGGTCGAACACACCGAGTTTGCGCAGCGGAGGCTGCTGCACCATGCCCACCAGCATCGGCAGATCAAGGCTGCGGCCGTTGGTCCACTCGTTCATCACGAGGTTGCTGAGCAAGATGTGTTCGCGGCTCGTGAGCGGGTCAGCGTCGATGCCCACCAGGCCCAGCAGGCCGCTCACGAAACCCTCGATCTCGTCGCCGAGGATCTCGGGGTCGGTGATGCCCGTGGGCGCGGCGAGCGAACCGATGATGTTCAGGCTCACACCAGCGGTGGAGCCCGGCGTGTAGATGGTGAACTCCGCCTTCTCGCGCAGGGCAGCCACGCGCTCGGGGGTGATGTCCCACCCTGCAAGCCCCTTGGTCCAGGTGTCGGCCTGAGCGGCTGCGAACTCGCCAACCGACTGGCCTGCCTTCTGTGCGTCACCGTCGTTCACCCACGGTTCGAAGTCGCCGGGCGCCATGTTCGGAAAGGTGAGGCAAAGGTTGGTGAGGTCGCCCTTCGGGTCGATCAGCAATGTGGGCACGCCCGATTGCAATGCCTCCTCGATGAGCACCACGCCGAGGCCGGTCTTGCCGGAACCCGTCATGCCAACGATGACGCCATGAGTGGTGAAGTCGCCGCTCGACACCGAGGTGTTGTTACCGGTGCGGCTGTGCTGTGCGGGATCGATCTGCCCGCCGAGAAGGAAGTCGGCCATGGGCAGAGAAGTTAGCTAGCGCAGCGTGATGTGGTACGCACAGCGCTGCCCGCCGTCGAGCAGGTGTTGCTCCCGAGCGACGCTCACGTCGGGACCGAGCGCTCTTTGGAACAGGTCGAGTTCGGCACTGCACAAGCCGCCGCAGTGATCAGCTGCGCTCTGGATGGGGCAGTGGTGCTCCACCAATTCCAGATGCCCGTCCACCTCGCTGGCCTCGGCCAGGTAGCCCTCGGCACTGCGTAGCTCGGCGAGTCGCTGCACCTTCTCCGTCACGGTGGAGGCTCCCGCCAACACGACCTGGTAACTGGCCAGCTGTCGTTCGGCGCGAGTGCGCACCACTTGCTCCAGCGCCTCATCGCCAAGCGCCGAGCGGATGGAGGTGAGCAGCTCCACGGTGAGATCGGCGTGGCGGTCGGCGAAGAGCACCGAGGCGCCAGGCGTGAGCCGCCAATGCGTGGGGGGACGGCCTCGACCGGTGGCGGGTCCGACGCACCGTTCGACCAATTCGGCCGCCTCCAGGGCTTCCAGGTGCTGGCGAATGGCAGTGTCGGTGAGACCGAACTCGGTGGCCAGTTCCGGCGCCGTGACGGTGTCGGCGCGCTTGAGACGCTCGACGATGCGACGCTTGGCTCCGGAGAGGTCGTGCGTCGTTTCGACCACGCGATCGGACATGGCGCTCAGGATAGCGATTTCCATAAGCCGGCGGTTGGAGAAAGATGTTCACGCGGAACGATCGTTCGCGCGAAATGGGCCGTTCGCGCGAAATGGCCTGAGGTTTGACAAAATGTAAACCATGACGCTCACCCAGCCCGCCGACTCCACTGCGCATGCGCTCGAGAACCAGTTCGGTCTGGCAGATCGCGTGGTCGACGCCGACTCGTTGGCGAATAGCGTCGCCCGGTTCCGCGAGCGTGGCATCACCCTGCCCACCTTTGCCCAACTCGCCGACCCCAGCACGGTGGACCCTTCGGTGGTGGGCGATGCGCCCAAGAACGCCCCCGACGCGCGCAACCTGTGGCGCGTCCACTGGTACAACGATCTCGCCGGCAACCGGGTGTCGGTTCCCGACCACGTGGTCTTGCCGAGCAGCCTCACGGGCGTGGCCAGCCCGATCATCGTGGCGTTCGGCGACCGGTTCCCGATGATCACCGCCCACAAGGTGTTGGCTGCCTATGCCGTTCTGGCGCCTCGCGTGGTCACCGGTCAGTTCGACCCCACCCACCATCGCGCCATTTGGCCGAGCACCGGAAACTACGCCCGTGGCGGCATCGCCATCAGCCGCATCATGGCGTCTCGTGGCGTGGCCATCCTGCCGGCCGGTATGAGCCAGGAGCGTTTCGACTGGCTCGACCAGTGGTGCGAGAACCCGGCCGAGGATGTCATCCGCACGGTGGGCACCGAGAGCAATGTGAAGGAGATCTACGACGCCTGCAACGAACTGGCGAAGGATCCCGGGAACTTCGTGCTCAACCAGTTCTGCGAGTTCGGTAACCACCTCGGTCACTACGAAGTCACCGGCCGTGCGTTGGCGCACGTGTTCGAGACGGCGAAGGCCGCCAGTGGTCGGCCGTTGCGCCTCGCCGCATTCACCAGCGCCACGGGTTCGGCCGGCACCATCGCCGCCGGCGACCGATTGAAAGACATCTACGGCACGAAGATCGTCGCCGTCGAGGCGTTGGAGTGTCCCACGTTGCTGGAGAACGGCTTCGGCGAACACAACATCCAGGGCATCGGCGACAAGCACGTCCCGCTCATCCACAACGTGATGAACACCGACGTGGTGGTCGCGGTCAGCGACCACGCCACCGACCAGCTCTACGCGATGTTCAACAGCGACGACGGGTTGGGTTATCTCAGCGATCGCCGTGGGGTACCGCAGCAGATCCTGCAGACGCTGGAGCACTTCGGCCTGTCGGCTATCTGCAACGTGCTCGCCGCCATCAGTACGGCGAAGGCGCTCGACCTGGGTCCCGACGATGCCATCATCACCGTCGCCACCGACGGCGCAGCGCTCTACCCCAGCGAGTACAGCAAGATCACGGCCCGCGACTTTGGCAACGGGTTCACCAATCTCGACGCCGCGCAGGTGTGGGGCGAACACCTCGCCAACGTCACCACGGCGCACACGCTGGAGCTCACCGAGCGCGATCGGAACCGCATCTTCAACCTCGGCTACTACACCTGGGTGGAGCAACAGGGCACGCCGTTCGAGTTGTTCGAGGCCCGCCGTCACCAGAGCTTCTGGCAGGGCCTACGCCGGTTCGTGCCGGTGTGGGACGAGATGATCGACGAGTTCAACGCCCGCGTGGCGGGCTGAACATGCTCACCAGTGGCTGGAGGTGCGCCGTCTGCGGCGCCACGACGGCCATCGGCGACGCGCTCACGTGGCGCTGCCCGAACGCCACCGCAACCGACCGGCGCCACGCGCCGCAGATCGTGCAACCTGCTGTGCCGGTGGTGTCCACCGGGGCAACGAATCCATTTCTGGCCTTCCGCCAGTACCTCGCCTGGGACTCCTTCGCTGAGGCCCTAGGTCTCGACGATGGGGCCCGTGAGGCGTTGGTGTCCGAACTCGACGCACAGGTGGCCTTGGTCGCTGGCACCGGGTTCGTCACCACCCCATTCGCTCGTGCAGATGCCCTCAGCGACGAACTCGGTTTCGCGCCCACTGGGGGCGTGTGGGTGAAGAACGAGACCGCTCATGTGGCGGGCAGTCAGAAGGCTCGCCACCTGTTCGGGATCTTGCTGCACCTGGTTACGGCCGAACGGGCAGGTCTGGTTCCTTGGAGTGATGGCGAGCGTCCGTCGCTCGCCATCGCGTCATGCGGCAATGCCGCGCTGGCCGCCAGCACGTTGGCCGCCGCCGTGCAGTGGCCCATCAGCGTGTTCGTGCCCGCCGATGCCAACCCGCGTGTGCTGGAACGTCTGCATGCGCTCGGCGCCACGGTGGTGGAGTGCCCGCGTCTGCCCGCGGATCCGCCGGGCGACCCATGCGTGCACCGCTTCCGGGAGGCTGTGATGGAGGGAGCCATACCGTTCAGCGTGCAGGGCACCGAGAACGCCTGGTGCCTCGATGGCGGTCGCACCATCGGTTGGGAGATGCGTGGACGGCCCTTCGACCGACTCTTCGTGCAGGTGGGTGGCGGCGCCTTCGCGGCTTGCGTGAGCGCTGGTATGGGGTCGCTGCCCCGACTGCACGCGGTGCAGACGCGGGCGTGCGCCCCGCTCGAACGGGCATGGGAACTTGCGGCGTCCGTCGGCGGGCCCGCAGCGGTGGCTCAGCACTGGAGCGACGTGATGTGGCCATGGGAGCACGTGGGCCACTCGGCCGCCGATGGCATCCTCGACGACGAAACGTACGACTGGTTGCCGGTGGTGGACGCCATGCACCGCAGCCACGGCGGCGCCGTGGTGGCATCGGAGGACGACGTGCTGATGGCCAACGAGATCGGGTGCCGTACCACTGGCATCGATGCCAGCCACACCGGTACGGCTGGTCTGGCCGGTCTGCTGGCGATGCGCGACCATGTGGCAGCCGACGAGCGTGTGGCGGTGATCTTCAGCGGGGTGCAGCGATGAGCATGCGCAAATGGGAAAGTGCGGTGGAACAGCAGATTCGCGACGGCATCGCCCGTGGTGAGTTCGCGGATCTCCCCGGCAAGGGCAAGCCCATCGACGGGCTCACCAACGACCACGACGACGACTGGTGGTTGAAGGCCAAGCTGCGTGCCGAGCGCCTGAGCTACCTGCCGCCCACCATTCGCATCCGCAAAGAGTTGGAAGAAGCCCGCGAGGCGATGGCGGCCACCTCCAACGAGCAGGTGGTGCGGCGCATCATCGACGACATCAACGTGCGCATCCGCGACATCAACCGTCGCGGTGCGGAGGGGCCACCCTCCACTGTGATGGTGCTCGACCCTGAAGCCGAAGTGGAGCGCTGGCGCCGTCAGACTTCGTGAAGCGCGCCGTCGGCCACGTCGTAGACGAAGCCGCGAATGTGGGCCTTGTGCCGCACGAACGGGCTGTTCACCAGACGGTTGATGCTCTGGCGGGTGTCGGTGTACGGGTCGGTGAAACACTCCAGCGCCCACCACGGCTTGATGCCCACCTCAGATTCGATCTGCGACTTGAACTCTTCCTCGTTGATCGTCTGCAGGCCGCAGTTGGTGTGATGGATGAGGATGATCTCCTCGGTGCCGAGCAGACGTTGCGACAACACCAGTGAACGAATGACGTCGTCGGTGACCACCCCGCCCGCGTTGCGGATGATGTGCGCCTCTCCGTGGCGCAGGCCGAGCATCTGAAAGATGTCCATCCGGCTGTCCATGCACGCCACGATGGCGAGCTTGCGCAGGGGCCGCAGCGACAGATCCTGATCGGCGTAGGTGTGCACGAAGCTGGCGTTGTGGCCGAGGAGCTCATCCGCGCTGGGTTGGAAAGGGGCGGCGTTGTCGGGGTCTGTCATCCGTCAGGACGGTAGCGTGTCTCACCATGAGCGACATCACCCGTCCCATGGCCCTCGACTCGGGAATGGACCCGCGTCTCGACGTCTTCAATCGCCTGCTGCGGAACCGGGTGGTCATGCTCGGCACCGATGTGAACGACGACATCGCCAACCAGATCTGCGCGCAGCTGCTGTATCTGGAGGGCGAGGACGCCACCGCCGACATCTGGCTGTACATCAACAGCCCGGGCGGCTCGGTCACGGCCGGCATGGCCATCTACGACACGATGCAGTTCGTGAGCTGCGACGTGGCCACCGTGTGCATGGGCATGGCTGCCAGCATGGGGCAGTTCCTGCTCACCGCTGGCGCTGCTGGCAAGCGCTACACGCTGCCCAACGCCCGCATCATGATGCACCAGCCGCTCGCCGGCCTCCGTGGCCAGGCCACCGACATCGCCATCCAGGCCGAGCAGTTGCGCTACACCAAGCGCCGCATGGCCGAGCTCATTTCGCAGCACTCCGGCCAGTCGCTCGAGACCATTCAGGCCGACAGCGAGCGCGACCGTTGGTTCACCGCCGACGAGGCCAAGGCCTACGGCCTGGTCGACAGCGTCATCCTCAAGCGCGGCGAAATCCTCTAGGGACTGCTCGGCGACACTGTCGCCACGGTGGTTTTGGTGGGTTTGGTGGGGCCGATCGTGGCGCCACACACCGAGAACGTGTAGCTGATGATGCGGTTCGCTGCCTGCTCGGTAGCCCGCGCGGTGTCGGCTGCCTTTTGCACGCTCTTCTTGTCGGCCGGGTCCACCGTGTTGGCGGTCTGGATGTTGGCCACCACGGCGTTCCACTCGGGTTCGATCTGCAGCGGTGCCGTGCGGGCCACGTTGCGCCAGGTGGCGAGCATCGCATCGATGTCGGCCTGGGTGGCCAAGGCGGGGGAGTTCAGCTCGCCAAGGTGGTCGCCCACGGCCGTGCAGTAGCGCCCGGCGCTGCGGTCGTTACCGGAGCTACAGGCCGTTGCGCCTAGGGCGAGGGCCGAGATTGCGAGCATGGCCGCCGCCGACGTGCACTTCATTCGAATGATTCTCGCAGTTGGCGTGGTCGTGTGGGTGGCAGGCCGATATGTTCCGCATCAGCCCGTCGGGGAACCGGCCTCCGTTCCCTCCCTCGTCACTGGCGCCTCGCGCGCCACCGTCGTTGGAGGAGGTCCGCGTGCTGGCTGCCATTCGTTCTGCCACGTTGTTCGGCGTCGAAGGGCGCCCCGTCACAGTGGAGGTCCACGTGGCCACCGGGCTGCCGTCGTTCCAGATCGTCGGGTTGCCCGACGAAGCGTGCCGCGAATCTCGAGATCGTGTGCGCGCAGCGGTGTTGTCCAGTGGCCTGGTGTGGCCAGCGAGTCGGGTCACGGTGAACCTGGCGCCGTCCAGCCAGCGCAAGGGCGGCTCGGGCCTCGACCTTGCGATTGCGATAGGTCTGCTCGCTGCCAGCCAGCAGGTGCATCCAGACTCCGTCGACGGGCTTGGGTTCCTGGGCGAAGTCGGCCTCGACGGCAGCCTGCGCGGTGTGGCCGGTGTGGCCCCCATGGTGGCGGCCCTGGGTAGTGGTGTGAGGCCCGTGGTGCCCAGCGCCAGCGCTCGTGAGGCACAGGGAGTGGCTGGCGATGCCGTGCGCGTTGCGGGCACGCTGCGGCAGTTGGTGGATGCCCTGAACGCCGAGGCTCCCTGGCCGGAACCGCCCGACAACGATCTCGTCGACGACATCGTGCCCTTGCCCGACCTTGCCGACGTGAGCGGCCAGGCCGCAGCGAGAACCGCATTGGAGGTGGCGGCTGCGGGTGGTCATCACCTGCTGCTGGTGGGGCCACCCGGCTCTGGCAAGACCATGCTGGCGCAGCGACTGCCGGGCTTGTTGCCGCCGCTCGATGCTGCCATCGCGCTGGAAGCCACGATGGTGCACTCGGCAGCCGGTGTTCGCCTCCCGCCGGGCGGGCTGGTGCGAGTGCCGCCCTTTCGTGCACCCCACCACAGCAGTTCGATGGTGTCGTTGGTGGGCGGTGGTGGCACCACGCTGCGGCCGGGCGAAATTAGCTTGGCGCATGGCGGAGTCCTATTTTTGGACGAGTTAGGCGAGTTTGCTCCCGTGGTGCTCGACGGTATGCGTCAGCCGCTGGAGGAAGGCGTCATCCGTCTCGCTCGTGCCCGTGCCTCGGCCTCGATGCCGGCGCGGTTCCTGTTGGTCGCCGCCACGAACCCCTGCCCGTGTGGCGGTGGGCCGCCCGGCAACTGCGAGTGCGACGAAGCGGCTCGTCTTCGCTATCTGCGGAGGTTGTCGGGCCCGCTGCTCGACCGGTTCGATCTGCGCGTGCCGGTGCACCGGCCCGACGTCGACGACCTGCTCGCGTCCGGTGGCGGTGAATCCACTGCCCTCGTGGCGGCCCGAGTTGCGGCGGCCCGACAGCGATCGATGGATCGCATCGGCATGCTCACCGCGCACATTCCGCCCGCCCAGATGGATGCGCTGGCTCCGCTCGATCCGGATGCCCGCGCCCTGTTGCGGGCCGAACTGGAGGCAGATCGGCTCACCGGTCGCGGCTACCACCGGGTTCGCCGGGTGGCGCGCACGCTGGCCGATCTCCGCGGCGACGAGTTGGTGGGCGAAGCGAATGTGGCGATGGCGCTGCAGCTTCGAGTGCGGCTGCGGGTGACCTCGCGGGGGTTCGCAGCATGAGCGCCCTGCCGCCCGAGGCG
This sequence comes from uncultured Acidimicrobiaceae bacterium, assembly GCA_903919455.1. Classification (GTDB taxonomy): domain Bacteria; phylum Actinomycetota; class Acidimicrobiia; order Acidimicrobiales; family Ilumatobacteraceae; genus UBA668. The sequence goes on from CAIXIJ010000041.1 coordinate 19,321, forward strand.
TATGCCGCAGCGCTGGCCGGGTTGCCGGCGATGACGGTGCATCGGCTCGGTGCCCTGCTGCGTCACCACCAACCGGAGCTCGCCTGGCAGGTGGCACTCGGTTCCGCTGCGCCACAGGGGCTGATGCGCAAGGTGATGGCCGATCCCGCCACGCGTGCAGCCATCGTGCGGCAGGCGAACGCCGCCTCACCGGAGCAGACGTGGCGCCGTTGCGAAGCGCTCGGCAGTGAGGTCCTGGTGTCGGGCAGCGCCCGCTACCCATCACTGCTGGCTGCCGACCCGCTGCCGCCGCCCGTGTTGTTCGCGCTCGGCTCGCTGGACTTGCTGGAAGGTCGGAGGGTGGCCATCGTGGGCACCAGGAATGCCACGGCTGCTGGCAGGGAAGCAGCCCGCAGCCTGGGCGAAGGTCTGGCTCATGCCGGTGTGCATGTGCTCTCCGGCCTCGCTCGCGGCATCGACGGATGTGCCCACCGCGGGGTGCTGTCGGCCGGTGGCGCGGGTCGCCCGCTCGGGGTGGTGGCATCGGGGCTCGATGTCGTCTACCCACGCGAGCACCGCGACCTCTGGCGATCGGTTGCTGATGGTGGCTTGCTGTTGTCGGAGGTGCCACCGGGGGTCACGCCGCAGCCGTTCCGTTTTCCGCTGCGCAACCGCATCGTCGCTGCCTTGGCCGAGGTGGTCGTGGTGGTGGAATCCCGGGAGAGGGGTGGGTCGCTGCTCACAGCGAACGAAGCCCTCGACCGAAACGTCCCGGTGATGGCAGTGCCGGGCAACCCCACGAATCGGGCAGCGGCAGGCTCCAACGCGCTGCTACGCGATGGAGCCGCACCGGTGTTGGATGCAGGCGATGTGCTCGTGGCACTGCAGTTGGACCATCGCTGGGCCAACGCCAGCGCAGCAACGGAACGTCGTCGGCCGCCGAGCCGCGACGAGCGTGTGGTCTACGACATCGTGCGTCACGAACCGCGCACGCTGGAGGGCGTGGCCTTGGCGGCCGGTCTGGAATTGGTCGATGTCGCGGTCCGGCTGGGTCGCCTGGAGATCGCAGGTTGGGTGTCCCAGGCCGACGGGTGGTTCGAAGTGGTTGGGTCACCTGCGCCATGACCACGACGGAATACCCTGGGGAGGAATGCACGGGAGAGCAGGTTCGCGTCCTGTGCCGCCCGAAATGGCGGCATGGCATGTCGAGGGCTTTGTCGCGTCGCTCACCGGCAGCGCAGCGAACACCGTGGCGGCCTATCGCAGCGATCTTCTGGCGTTTGTCGAATGGGCTGCAACACGCGATGTGGTGGCCCCGGATCACGTGGATCGTCTGCTGCTGCGTCGGTACGTGGCCTTCCTCGGCGCGAATCCAGATGGCGCGATGGCCCGGCGCAGTGTGGCTCGCCACGTGTCGTCGTTGCGTCGCTACTTCCGCTACCTCCGGCGCGAGGGCGTGCTGGAGATCGACCCGAGTACGTCACTGCGTGCGCCATCTGGCGACGGCCGGCTACCTCGAGTGCTGGACCACGCCGATGTATCCACGTTGCTCGACGGGCCCGCATCGGAGGACGAACCTCATTGGCGACGGCTGCGCGACGATGCGGTGCTGGAGTTGCTCTACGGCAGTGGAATGCGCGTCGGCGAACTCTGCGGGCTGCAGGTCGACTCGCTGGATCTTGCCGCCGGGGCGGTATCGGTGTGGGGCAAGGGATCCAAGCAGCGCCGAGTGCCGCTCAGCGATCCGGCCGTGGTGGCACTGCGGGCATGGCTGGCCATTCGCAGCGACGTGGTGTTGCCCGAGACCGGGCCCGCACTGTTTGGTAACGAGCGGGGCCGCGTGCTCACTCCGCGCGACGTTCGGCGCATTCTGGATCGGCGTTCGCCGCAGCCCACGCACCCTCACGCGTTGCGCCATACGTTTGCCACTCATCTGCTCGACGGTGGCGCGGACCTGCGAGCCGTGCAAGAGTTGCTGGGGCACGCCGATGTGTCCACCACACAGCGGTACACGCATGTGTCCAATCACCGCCTCCGTGAGGCTTACGCTGAGGCGCACCCCCGAGCATGAGACGCGAACTCGACATCGATCAGGTCTGGCAGCAGTGGTTCGAACGCCACGACGCTGTGTCGCGCGACCGCCTGATCGTCCACTACTCGCCGCTCGTGAAGTTCGTCGCTGGTCGTGTGGGTGCCGGCCTGCCGAACAGCGTGGATCCTGGCGATCTGGTGAGCGCCGGCGTGTTCGGCCTCATCGACGCGGTCGAGCGCTTCGACCCCGAGCGTGCGGTGAAGTTCGAGACCTTTGCCGTGCCGCGCATCCGTGGCGCCATCTTCGACGGTCTGCGCTCGCTCGACTGGGTGCCGCGCTCGGTGCGCAGCCGAGCCCGAGAGGTGGAGGGCGCGTTCACCGAACTCGAAGGCAAGTTCGGCCGCGCGCCCACCGACGAAGAATTGGCCAAACACCTGCGCTTGTCCGCCGCCGAGTTTCAGAAGTGGCTGTCGTCGATCGCTTCCACCACGGTGGGCCCGCTGGATCGTGCGCTCGTGGCGGGCTCCGAGCCGCGTGCGCTCTCGGGCGATGTGCCCGACAGTCCATCGGCGATCGTGGAAGAGGGCGAGGTGCGTCGCCTGGTGAAGGGCGAGGTGCGCCGACTGCCCGAGCGAGAGAAGCTCGTGCTCAGCCTGTACTACGACGAGGGTCTCACCCTCGCCGAGATCGGCACCGTGCTGGGCGTTACCGAGAGCCGCGTGTCGCAGATCCACACCAAGGCGGTCCTGCACCTTCGTGCCCGCCTCTCGGCATCCGGCGTCGCCTGAACCATCACCAACCCCGCCAACGGGTGGGTGCTGTGGCAGGTGAGTGGTGATACCGATCTTCGTGCTCCTGCTGGGCCTCGTCGCCCCCTCGTGCTGGCCGGCGCCGGTGGATCTGCCGGTGGTGCGTGGCTTCGAAGCCCCCGCGTGCACCTGGTGTGCCGGCCATCGAGGTGTGGAGTATCGCCCATCGCCCGGCACCCCGATTCGTGCTGTTGCGGCGGGGCAAGTGGTGTTCGCAGGCCCGGTAGCTGGGGTGATGCACGTCACCGAGCAACTACCGGACGGCCGCAAAGTCACCTATGCCTTCGTTCGTCGAGCACTGGTGAGGGAAGGCGACCAGGTGCGAGCAGGTGAGGTGGTGGCCCTCAGTACCGACCGATTGCTGCTGACGGTTCGGGTTGGGCAGCAGTATCTCGACCCTGCGCCGCTGCTGGCCCGCGTCGTCGGCCGACCGCGTCTGCTGCCCACCGACGGCACACGCCCGCGGCCAGGGCCGATGCCGCGATTCGCCTGCGCGACAAGGGAATCCGGCCGATAGCATCTTTCGGCGGTCCTTCATCCGACGGACCAGTACACATCGCACCAGTCCTCCTGCGGTCGCCACGGCGCCCGGACATGGTGTGCCACAACCGCAGGAGAGGAGACAACCATGGCTGTCGTCACGATGCGCCAGATGCTGGAAGCGGGTGTCCACTTCGGGCACCAAACCCGCCGTTGGAACCCGAAGATGAAGCGTTTCATCTTCGGTGAGCGCAACGGCATCTACATCATCGACCTGGACCAGACCTTGGCTCGCGCCGAGGCGTCCTACAAGTTCGTTCGCGACCTGTCCGCCAAGGGCGGCACGGTGCTGTTCATCGGCACCAAGAAGCAGGCGCAGGATCCCGTCCGCGAGTACGCCGACAAGTGCGGCATGCCGTACAACAACGAGCGTGGGCTGGGCGGCATGCTCACCAACGTCGAGACCATGTCCAAGCGCGTTGCGAAGATGATGGAGTACGAGCGCATGCGCGCCGCCGGCGAGTTCGA
>CAIXIJ010000042.1 GCA_903919455.1 uncultured Acidimicrobiaceae bacterium
ATGCCGGCACCCTGATGCTGGTGAGCCACTCGATGGAGGAGATCACGCGTTTGTGCAACCGTGGCATCTGGATCGAGAAGGGCGTGCTGCGCGCCGACGGACCGGTGAAGGACGTCATCGCCGAATACACCGCAGCCTCGAACGCCACACCCTGAAACAGAAGCGGTGATGCCTCAGCGGTGAGCAGCGCCGACGGCATCCACGGTGGTGGCGCCGGTGCCCACCACGCCGTTGGACACAGCGGTGACTTCCTGCAACCGTGGCGCAGCAGCAGCTCCGGTGCTGGTGACAATGATCGACCGCACCCACACCAGGCCTTGGTCCAACAGGGCAGGGGTCATCGGGCCGAATTGCACCTTCGAGCCGTTGGCGTTGAGCAGTGTAATCGAACGGGCCAGTTCCGGGTCGGCGAGGATGGCACTCTGCGCCACGCGAGGACTGGAGAGGCGTCGACCTTCGGAGGGGGTGAGATGCGTCAGCACGAGGTGATCGGGGTGCTCGTTGTCGGCCACGACCAACGCAGCAAGTTCGTCACGACCCGATGTCGGGTTCGATGATGCGCCCGGGTTGTAGGACCGCAACGTCGACCATGTGGGCTTGCCGTCAGCGCCGAGCGCGAAGGTGAACACCGGTGAGGCCGGAGCCACGCTCTGATCGTCGACGGTGGAAGACGCCGCGGGTGACACGGTCCAGCGATCGACGCCGCTGAAGAGGGTCTCGGCATCGGCCACGTGATAGCGGCCGAGCAGGGACGTCTGCACGATGTAGAGATCCTTCGGGTAGCGCAGATGCGACGCGACCGACGCTGGGATGCTGTCGGCGGATTCGATCAGCCGCGGGAGGATCGACTGCCAGATGTCGAGCACCGGATCGTCGAGATTCGACGATGAGCGGTAGAGGCGCGTGGTGCCGTCGGTGGCATCGATGGTGGCACGCACTGCAAGGTGGAGGTAGTTCAAGGTGGCGGTGGCGACATCGCTACCGCCGGGCAGGCCGGAACTGCCGAAGTACTGGGAGTACGGATACGTGGCCGAGGTGGTGTAACCATCTACCACCCACACCACCTTGCCATCGATGGATGCCGGATACGGGTCGCTGTCCCAGGAGATGAACGGGGCCAGCGTGGTGAGACGATCGCGCAGGCCGCGTCGGAAGAGCAGTTGTGAATTCGAGGTGAGTTCGTCGGAGAGCAGCACTTGTACGTCGCGCAATGCAGTTGCCGAGACGAGCCGACGGAAGAACGAGCCGACCGGTATGCCGGCCGAGCCGGAGTAGGTGGTGCCGCCGAGTTGCTGACGCTTGGTGCCGACGAGGCTCCACCATCCGTCGAGACCTTCGCCGAAGTACGTGGGGCCGACCTTGGTGAGAGCAGTGGGCTGTGCCGCCACATCGGGTCGGCCGTTGGCGTCGGCCTGGTCCGCGGGCACCAACACGATGCCATCGCCGTGGGTGTAGACAAGATGGTCCTGCACCCAGCCGGTCTCGGGAAGGCCACTTCGGTCGGGTTGACGGGCAGCGATCATCATCGGTCGCACTTCGCCATCGATGGTGTACCGATCGAGATCGACGTTGGTGATGCGGGTGCCCTGGGTTCCTTCGAGGACCTGCAGCGCGGACGCGATGCCGGCCGGGTCGAAGAGCGGGGTGCGAGCGAGCAGCGTGGACTCCGTGGAGGAGGGCGCACTGGTGATGCCGTCGGCCACAGTGCGTTCCGCCGTGATGACCGCATTGAGGCCGTAGGCGGCCCGCGTGAAGTCGAGGTTGTGGCCGAGGGCCGGAAGTTGTTTCTCGCCCTTGGCCGGGGTGACGACGAAACGCTCGACAGCCAACGGCAGCAGCACGAGAGCGACGAGCTGCACCACAACGAAGGCGCCGACGGTGCCCGCCGCAGGCTTCCACTTGCGCTGCAGCAAGGCGTAGGCAAGGCCGGCAGCACCGGTCAACGCGAAGCCCGCCGTCAACCACAACGCAGGTGCCACCACGGTGGTCTGCGTGTAGCCGGCGCCAACGAAACCGCCGGACGAGTTCAGCACCAGCGACGGGCGCTGCACGACGACGAGGTGGACGGCTTGGGCGAGCAACAGTGCCGAACCGAGCGCTGCGAGGTGCGCCGTGGCGGCGCGGCGCGACGGATGCTTCCGGCTCCAACGCAGCGAGCCCGAGACCGAATGGCCGACGAACGCGATGATGATGCAGAAGCCGAGAAGTTGGCGAATGAACTGGCTGAAGATCTGCTCAAAGGGCAGGGTGAAGAGGTAGCGACCGAGGTCGCCGCCGGTACCGGGCACCGAGGCGCCCACATCCGTGCCATTGAGGAAGAGCAACCACTGCTGCCACACCGTCGGCGCAGTCGACAGAATCTTCCAGGCGGCGAAGATACCCACGCCGGCCACCAACCACTGGTGTGCGGGGCCCATTCGGGCGTGGTACCACCGCATGGCACGATTGTTGGGCGCCAGCACTCGGCGGCCGACACGCAGGATGAGGTACACCGTGCCACCCAGCACGAGTGTCACGATCACGAGCGCGCCAAGGAACAGTTCGATCTTCGCGATGATCTGGACTCGCCACACCGGTGCCTTGGTGGTAGCGGCAAACCACCACCGGTCGAGTAGCGCAGTGGCCCCGGCCTGGGCGGCCAGCAGGAGGACAAACAGGCCGGCCACGGCGGCGGCGATCCGTACCTGGCGCCGGGAGCGTCGCTCCAGCCAGGCGACGATGGGGAAGCGCGGGGTGGCCGCTCGCTCAGTCACGATGTACCACGATACGGCGTGGGATCACCGAGTACCTGGCATGTGGGCCAGCATGCGCTTCGGGCGTGCGCTGAGGAAACCGATGCCCCAGGAAAGGTGCATGGTGATCAAGGCCACCACGACGCGAGGTGCCATGCGGACACCTTCCGCCATCGCAGCAACCGCGACTGCTGCCAGGTACCCACCGGGGAGGACCAGCGCCCACGGAGTGCAGAACGAAGCGATCAGGCCGACGGCGACGCCCAGGGTGATGGCAACAGGGGCAGCCTGGCGAAGCTTCAACGAACTCGGGTGCAGCCGCAGCACGGCACGTTTCCACTGCCCGTACTGGAAGTACTGGCTCGCCAACTTCCGCACCGTGCCGCGCGGTCGGTAACCGACCCACAAGTGTGGGTCGAACCAGATCGTGCCGCCGGCTTCTCGAAGCCGAATGTTCAGCTCGTAGTCCTGATTGCGGGTGAGGCGCTCGTCGAAGCCGCCGACAGCGTCGAGTGCCGACCGACGGAACACGCCGAGGTACACCGTGTCGACCGCACCTTCGCTGCCGCCGACATGGAAACGTGCGCCACCGGTTCCGGCGCGCGAGGTCATGGCTGCAGCGACCGCCCGCTCGAACGGCGTGATGCCTTCGGCGGACTGCACGCCGCCTACGTTCACTGCCCCGGTGCGCTGCAAGGTTTCTACTGCTCGGCGGATGTAGCCGGGAGACAGGTGGGCATGCCCATCCACGCGGACCACAACCTCACCGGCGCTCTCCGCCAGCGCAGCATTCAGCCCAGCCGGCGTGCGTCCGGTGGGGTTCGGCGCCACTTTCACTCGTGGTTCATGCAGGGCGAGTTCGGCAGCGATGGCTTCCGTGCCGTCGCTGCATGGCCCGACAGCGAGGACGATCTGAAACGGCAACGGATAGTCCTGGGTAAGTACGGCGGCGACAGCGGCTTCGAGGTGCTGTGCCTCGTTCAGCACCGGCATGATGACAGACACCGTTGGCCATTCGGTGCCGGGAGTGGGCCGTGGTTCAGACACGGCGGGCCAGCACCACCCAGACCGTGCGGAGCAGGATCTGGATGTCCAGCACCAGGCTCCAGTTCACGGCGTATTGGAGGTCGTAGCCGAGCTTGTAGTCGGCGTGCGTGTCGTAGCGGCCCTGTACCTGAGCAAGCCCGGTGAGCCCCGGGGCCAAGCGGTTGCGGCGCGCGTACCCCGGCACTTCCTGCTCGATCTGGGCGGTGAGCTCCGGTCGTTCCGGCCGCGGACCCACCAGGGACATCTCGCCCTTCAGTACGTTCCAGAGCTGCGGCAGTTCGTCGGCACGGGTGCCCCTCATCCAGCTCAGGCCTTTCACCACGCGGCTATCGCTGCGGGTGGCCAATTGCGGGCCCGAACGCTCGGCATCGTTGCGCATGGTGCGGAATTTCACCATCGTGAAGTTCCTACCGTCGCGGCCCACCCGCACTTGGCGGTAGAGCACGGGTGCACCGGCGCGGATTCGGACGTACAGAGCCAGTCCGGCCAGCACGAGCAGCACGATAGGGGAGAACAGCACAATGAGCAGTACGTCGAGGCTGCGTTTCAGCTTCACCTGATGCGAACTGAGCAGGTGGGTGCGCACTCGCGTGAACGGAAGCCCGGCGATCTGGTGCACCGAGCGAAGTCCGAGCAGCGTCTCCTGTGCGCTCACTCGCTGATGGATGCCGATGCCAGACTCGTCAACGGTCGTGAGCGGTTCGGGAAACGCTGCAGAAAATGCATCGAGATCCAGCAACAGCACGTCGGACGGCTTGCGGCGCTGCACCATCGGCAGCAGGTCGTCGGCCGAGTGCACCGTGCCGACGATGACTGCGTCGCGTGCGCCCAGGATTTCGTCGAAGTGAGCGGTGGCGAGTTCCACTGCGGATTCGTTGCCCACCAGGATCACACGCGACGGGCCCTGCCGGCGGCGGGTGAGCGCGCGGCTGACCTGTCGGTTGATGGCGAGCAGCGCGCTACCGAGCACGAAGAGGGCCAGAAGGTTGGCGCGGGGCATGAGGTACCGGCCGGTCATCACCACCACGAGGCCGTCGCACGCGGTGCCGATGGCCATGGCGACGGTGACTCTTGGCAGCCAGGCTCGGGTGCCGATTCGAGGCTCTCGTTCGTAGAGGCCGCTGAAGTAGTTCACCAGGATCTGAATGGCCGTGGCGATGCTGAAACCAATGAGGTAATGGCTCACCGGATACGTGGGCCAGTCGGCGCCGAAGCGCACGAAGTTCAAGAGCAGCATCGAACCGAACAGGGCCAGACTGTCCAGGGCGAAGAGGATTCGGAATCCCCGATCCCAGAGCCAGGACAACGGGCGATGCACGCCCTGCACCACCCGTTCAATCGCAGGCGGAAACTCGGGGTCGTGCGCGGGGATGCTCACGCAGGCACCTCGTCCGGGGCCGCCGAACGCTCTGCATCGGTGTGGCCCTCACGAGTAGCGACCATCCAGAGCAGCGCCGCCGTGGCAGCTCCATGAGAGAACAACACGATGATGGGGGGCACCGGAGCGCTCCACGTGTCCCACTCCCAGGGCAGCACCGAACCGCCTGCGCCGACCGCCCAACGCCGCTGCGCAGCGAAGAACGTCGCGTTCCATACCCACCATGCGGCGGTGGCCACCACGAGGGTGATGCGCTGCTCCGCGCCGTTTCGCAGCCGTGAAACGAAAGGTGCTGCCCCAAGTGCCAGCAACATCGGCAGGCCGATGGTGGCGGGTAGCGAGTAGCGACCTTGCCAGTACGAGCCGGTGCGATTGCCGGACCCGATCTCGAGCACCCAGGCGGACACGATGACCAACCCGAGCATCAGCGCACCCGCGCGTGCGTGGCGCGGTGCGAAGAGCAGGGCCGCGCCCGCGAGCGCCCCCACGGTTGCCCACCAGAGGATCACGCTGGACATCGGCGCCGAGGCATCGAGGTAGCCGAGCCGCCCGACGAGCTGATACAGGTGATCGCCGGTGGCCTGGATGACCTTCATCACGTACCCGGGGTCCAGCGAACGAGGAGCGAACGCAAGGAAGATTCCTGTTCCAATGGCACCACCGAGCAACACGACCACCGGGACAACGCGGAGTGGGATGTGTGTGGCCCACCGTACGACGAGGTGGATGACGGTGAGCAGCAGCGGGGTGGCGGCCATCAGCAATGCGAACACCGAGTTGCTGTCCGTGCGCACGCTCACCACGGCAAGAGCCCAACTGATGACGATCACCGCCCGTTGTGCAGTGTTGGATCGCTGCCACCACCACGACGGTGGCCGGGCCGCCGCTGCGGCGGCCACCAGAACGACGAGCATCACCCAGAACGGCCCGTCGCGGCGCACCATCATCAACGCCGCCCACGACCACACGCCCAGCCATGGCAGGGGGCGGTTGTCCTCGGCGCAGAGCAGCGCGACCATCAGGCCGGCCCCGGCTGCCGTGGAGATGGCCGACGGGTTGGTGATGCCCATCGTGAACCACGCGATGGGCGTGGCCCCGGCCAACAGGGCGATGGCGACGAGTTGGCCCTTTCGGCGCAAGGCCATGAGCACCGCGGCAGCGAACAGTGCCGCTGCAATCGACGCGTTGAGCAGTCGAGCGAGGTAGGCGTAACCGCCAGCCCACGGCACGAAACTTGCCAGGCCCGGAAGCACCAATCCGTAGGGCGGGTAGTGCTGCGAGGTGGTGATGGCCTTGTGCGGGGCCGTGGTGAGCGGCCCGACGCTGCACGTGACGGGCATCCCGACGTCGAATGCGTAACAAAGGGGCCCCGGCTCGCCGACCATTCCCGGCACGACAAAGGTGACGCCTGGCGTGGGCCCGGGAACCGGTGTGCCGGTGCGCTCGCCACGGACCAGCGCTGCGGAGGCCACCTGATGGCTGGCCTCGTCGGGCCCGACATTGCGCGGCGAACCCATCACGTGCGCCAGCACCACAAGTGCGATGGCCGCGATGATCCAGGCGTCGCGAGGTCGTTGCATCGCAGGCAGTGTACGACGGGTGCCCGCACCGTGGCCTGCATCACGACCGGTGGTCGACCATCGGTAGAGTGCCATCGATGCAGGAGGAGATCGACCGGCTGCGTGCCCTCATCGGCCCCGACGAGGTGTCGTACGACACGTTGCTGGCCGACCTGGCTGCGTCGTCTGCCGACGCCCAGGTGCGCGAGAAGGAGTTGGGCGAGCTTCGTGGCCGAGTGCTGCTGCTCGAGCGCCGACTCCGTCGTTCCGAGCGGCGCAACGTGGCGGTGGCGCAGTGTCTTCGCATCAAGCGCGGGGTGACGCGACAGGTTCGCCGCTGGTTCGGGGCGGCGCAGCGCTGATGCTCGAGCATCGTCCGCTGGCAGGACAGTGCTCTGCCGTTGTCATCCCCGGCGAGGACCTCGTGGCCGGCGTCAGCGATCTGATCGCCGCGAGTGCGCTGGACGGGTCGGCGCACGCCTGGTTCGGTGATCACGAACTGCTGGGCGCCGACGGCACTGTGGCCTCGCGTAGCTATGTCCCCGATTGGTCGCCCGAGTATCTGCGCCAGACCGATGTGGTGAACGGACCGATCGTCGTTCGCGACGAACTCCTCGGGGTGCTCGACGAACTCACGGCACCATCACCACGCGGCCAGCGATTCGAGTTGCAACTCCGATTGCTCGAGCGCGGTGTTCGCGTTCAGCGGGTGCCAGCCGTGCTCGGCCGCCGACAGTTCGTCGACGAGGCGCCGGTGGCGGCCGCAGAGGCGTACCAGATCGTGGATGGCCATCTGCGGCGAAGCGGAATCAGCGGGGTCGCCTCGCTGTCTTCTTCGCCAGGTGTTGCCACGTTGCGCCGCACACCGCGTGTGATGCCCAGGGTGTCGGTGGTCATCCCCACGCGCGGAGGAACCGGCCGAGTGTGGGGGCGTACCCGCACGTACGTGGTGCACGCCGTGCAATCGCTGCTGGCAAGGAGCACCTACCCGGATCTCGAGATCGTGGTGGTGGCCGACACCTCAACCCCGCAGTGGGTGCTGGATGCACTCGTGCGCATGGGCGACCAACGAATCGTGGTGGTGCCGTACTCCGCCGCCTTCAACTTCTCCGACAAGATCAACCGTGGGGTGGCAGCCGCGTCGGGCGACCTTCTTCTCCTCCTGAACGACGACACCGAACTCGAGGCAGTGGACAGCATCGAGTCGATGGTGGCCTACTTCGGCGAAGGTGCCGGTGCTGAAGGGGTGGTGGGTGCCGTTGGTGCCCGTTTGTTGTTCGACGATGGCACGGTGCAGCATGCGGGGCATGTCTACAGCGAGCAGCCACTGCACGCCTTTCGGATGTGGCCCGCGAATGTTGCCGGTCCCGGGCATCGGTTGATGCTTGCCCGTGAATGCAGCGGTGTCACAGCGGCAGCGCTGATGGTGGACCGCGGCACGTTCGATTCGGTCGGAGGGTTTCCGATGGACTTCCCTCTGGACTTCAACGACATCGGCTTTTGCCTTGCGGTGCGCCGCACCGGCCGTCGCATCATCTGGACGCCCGATGCCGTCTGGCATCACTTCGAAGGGCGCAGTCGCACGCGTGGGCCGCGCCCCGATGAGTTCACTCGGCTGGTCGCGCAGTGGGGCCATGAGTTGGTGAACGACCCGTATTACCACCCGTTGCTGGAGGTGCGCCGAGGCGACTGGAGCGAACGCGCGGGTATGCCGCCGAACGACAGCGAAGCACCTTGGCCGGCTCACGACCGTCACGAGTGATGGCGTGTCTAGGCTGCCAGCGTGCTCGCCGCCGTCATCGTCACCTTCCGTCCGCCTGACGGCATGCTGGCGAGAGCGGTCGACTCGGTCGTCGAGGGTGGCGGCGTGGACCTCGTGGTGGTCGTCGACAATGGCAACCTGGCAACCCGCGTGCTCGGAACCCGGTTGCAGCGAACGGAGGGTTGTCGAGTCGAAGTGCTCCAGAGCCCTGAGAACCTCGGCTTCGGGGCCGGCGCCAACGTCGGGTTCCGCCGGTGCCTTGCCGCCGGTGCATCGTTCGTGGCACTCCTGAACGACGACCTCTACGTGGATGCGGATTGGACCGTTCCGTTGATGGCAGCGATGCAGGCGAACCCGCGGCTCGGTGCCGTGCAGCCGAAGTTGCTGTTTGCCGAATCGAATCCGCCACGGGTGAACAGCGTGGGGGTGTCGCTCGACCGCTTCGGTGCGGGCAACGACATCGGGATCGACGAACTCGATGGTCCATCCTTCGTCGACGCCGCCGACATCGAGATGTTCACGGGCGGAGCGGTGCTGTTCCGTCGGGAGTTCCTCGAAACCACGAAGATGTTCGACGAGCACTGGTTCCTGTACTACGAGGACGTGGACCTGGCATTGCGTGGCGCTCGTCTCGGATGGCGGTATCGGTGCGAGCCGAGCAGCGTGGTCTGGCACCACGGCAGCGCGAGCGCAGTGTCGCTCGGTGCCCGCACCCGCTATCTGCAGGAGCGCAACCGTCTCTGGGCTCTTGCACGTCATGGCTCGCCGAGTTCGATGGGGCGCGGGCTGCTGCTTTCCCTGCGCAGGCTGCGGCATGCCCCTCGCCAAGTGCATGCGAAAGCGCTGTTCTCCGGCATGGCGGGTATGCCACGCGAATGCTGGCACCGCCTGCTGCGCTCACCAGGCTCCTGAGTTCCTGGCAAAAGGGTGGGTTAGAGGGCGAGGGCCCCGATGGCTTCGGGATCGATGTGGTGGCGCTCGATGGCAGCACGAACCTCGTCGGCGGTAGCTGCACCTTCGCTCATCATGGCGCTGAGCACTGCCACCACGATGTGGCCGGCATCGACCTCGAACAGGCGTCGCAAGGCTTCTCGGGTGTCGCTGCGACCCATTCCGTCGGTGCCCAGCGGCACGAAGGTGCGGCCGGGAACGAACCGGGCCACTTGCTCGGGCACGATCTTCATAAAGTCGGTGACTGCCACCACGGGGCCTTGCGTTTCGGAGAGCAACTGCGTGACCAACGGAATGCGCCACGGCTCGTTGGGGTGCACCCGGTTCCAGCGTTCCGTGGACAAGGCCTCGTCGCGCAGCGCCTTATAGCTCGTGGCGGACCACAATTCTGCGCCGATGCCGTGGTGCTCCGCGAGCTCCTGGGCAGCAGCCCGAGCTGCGCCGTTGGCGGAGCCGGAGAACAACAGCGTGGCCCTGCGCTGCGTTCCTTCGGGCGCTTGCGCCCAGCGGTACAGACCGCGAACGACGTGCGCGGGATCGAGCGCCTCGGGCATCGCCGGCATCAAGTAGTTCTCGTTGTACAGGGTGATGTAATAGAAGACGTCGGGGTCGGTGCTGGTGGGGGAGTACATCCTGTCGATGCCCGCCTGCACGATGGCGGCCACCTCGTAGGCGAATGACGGGTCGTAGGCCTGACATGGGGGCACGGTGCTGGCCAACACCAGTGAGTGCCCGTCCTGGTGCTGCAAGCCTTCACCCAGCAACGTGGTGCGACCGGCAGTGGCACCCATCAGGAAACCTCGGGTGCGGGCGTCGGCGGCCTGCCAGATGAGGTCGCCGACTCGCTGGAATCCGAACATCGAATAGAACGTGTAGAACGGGATTGTGGGTACGCCGCGGGTGGCGTAGGCCGTGCCGGCGGCGATGAAACTGGCCATAGAGCCCGCCTCGGTGATGCCTTCCTCGAGAATCTGGCCCTTGGCAGATTCCGCATAGCTCAGCAGCAGGTCGTGATCCACCGGCTCGTACTTCTGACCCTGCGACGCGTAGATCTTGAGCGCAGGGAATAACGAGTCCATACCGAAGGTGCGACCTTCATCGGGGATGATCGGCACCACGTGCTGGCCGATCTGCGGATCGCGGCAGAGGTTGCGCAGGAGACGGGTGAAGCCCATGGTGGTGCTCACCGACTGCTCGCCCGAACCATTGCGCAGTTCGGCGAACGAGGCATCGTCGGGGAGGCTGATGGGGCGGCGCTGACGAACGATGCGCTTCGGGATGGAACCGCCCAACGCTCGGCGCCGCTCCATCATGTACTGGAACTCGATGGAGTCTTCGGGCGGGCGGTAGTAGGGGATGTGATCGCCGTCGAGGGCGGCGTCGGGGATCTCTTCGTGCAGGTGCAAGCGATCGCGGAGGTCGCGCAGTTGCGCGGTGGTCATCTTCTTGATCTGGTGCGTTGCATTGCGGCTCTCCAGACCAGGCCCGAGGGTCCAACCCTTCACGGTGTGGGCCAGGATGACCGTTGGCGCTCCGGAGCCGAGGTTCTCCGTGGCTGCCTTGTAGGCGGCGTACAGCTTGCGGTAGTCGTGGCCACCGCGAGGCAGGTTCACCAGATCGTCGTCGGTGAGGTGAGCCACCATCTGGCGCAGGCGCGGATCGGGCCCGAAGAAATTGTCGCGGATGTACTGCCCGTTCTCCACTGCATAACGTTGGAACTCACCGTCGACGGTGGTGCCCATCTTGTTCAGCAGCACACCGTCTTTGTCCTGGGCCAGCAGTGCGTCCCACTTGGAACCCCAGATGACCTTGATGACGTTCCAACCGGCACCGCGGAACACGGCCTCGAGTTCCTGGATGACCTTGCCATTACCGCGTACGGGCCCGTCGAGACGTTGCAGGTTGCAGTTCACGACGAAGACGAGGTTGTCGAGCTTCTCGCGACTGGCCAGCGAGAGAGCGCCAAGGGTCTCGGGCTCGTCGCACTCGCCATCGCCGAGGAAGGCCCACACGCGACTCTGGCTGGTGTCGTCAAGTTGCCGGTTCAGCAGGTAACGGTTGAACCTGGCGTGGTAGAGCGCCGTCAGCGGGCCGAGGCCCATGCTCACCGTGGGGAACTCCCAGAAGTGCGGCATGAGGCGCGGGTGCGGGTAGCTGCTGAGGCCGTGGCCGTCGCGGCCGATCTCGCGGCGGAAGTGGTCGAGGTCGGTCTCTTCGAGTCGGCGTTCCAGGAAGGCGCGGGCATAGACGCCCGGGGCGGCATGGCCCTGGTAGTAGACGTGGTCGCCGGCCGTGCCGTCGTCCTTGCCACGGAAAAAGTGGTTGAAACCGATCTCGTACAGCGCGGCGCTGGAGGCGAACGTGCTGAGGTGGCCGCCGATGCCTTCGGCGCTCTTGTTCGCTCTCACCACGGACACGGCAGCGTTCCATCGCACGAACCGGCGAATGCGCTTCTCGATGTACTCGTCGCCCGGGAACCAGGGCTCGGCCTCGCGTGGGATGGTGTTGATGTAGGGCGTGCTCACCGTGGCCGGGAAGCTCACCTGGCTCTCGCGAGCACGCTCGAGCAGTTTGCCCAGCAGGAAGCGCGCGCGGGTCTTGCCGTGGGTGTCGATCACCGCATCGAGACTGTCGAGCCACTCCAGCGTTTCGCCGGGGTCGGTGTCCGGGAGTTGGTTGACGTAACCGTCGAAGATCATGACGGTCAGTCTGCCACCGCTACTGATGGGTAACCGGCGGTATGTGACGGGAGGTACGTGGTGGAGCCGCTACCCGTTATCCGGTGGAGCCGAGCAGTCGCTGTGAGGGGAGTGCCACGAAGCCAGGCCCCATCCATCGCGAACAGTCCGGGTTTACCAGTGATGGTGACCTGCCATCCGCTAAATGCCGCCCGCAGCGCGGCCGACGTATCACGTAGCGATCTCCCACCAACCAGCGATGTCGAAGGCGGTGTTCGTGTTGGTGGTGCTCCACACACACAGTCGACCGCGAGCATCGACGGCGCTGGTGATGCCGCCGGTTGGCCTGCCGCCGGCAACGGCCGACACCACCGTTGTGGCGGGTGCAGCGATGGCGCACGACGCTGCCGCGAGACGGCCAGCAGCCAACTCGTCGGTGGCCACGACGTTGCCGCTGACTGCCACCGCACCAGCCGGTGCTGCGGGCACATCGATACGTTGCCCGGCGATCTGGCGCCCGTACCAACCGCCCGCCCTGGTAGCGGGCGACGTGTCGAGCAGGCGCTTGGCAACCAGTGCGGGCCGGAACCTTGCGCCGATGTCGTTCGCTCGGAACAATCCGGTCACATCGGACTCGATGGCGAAGCTGGTGCCAGCCGCCATACGAACGTATGCGCAGATCTGACGCGACGTGGGCGCAGCGGTGGGTGCGAATGCTGCGGCACTCGTGGTGGTGCCGGCGGCGAAGGCGACGTGCATTGCCAGGGTCGGAGCTCGGTCGCAGCGGTGGAGCGTGAGGTTGCCCTTGCCGGTGGGGGCGATCACCGTGACGTTCAGCGCCGCGCCCTCGCCGGTGAAGGGCAACGGCAGCGACATGTCGATCGCCCCCTCTGCGGGCATCGTGGTGACAGCGGTGACCGTTCGCGTGGGTGTGGCCATCGGCGTGAGCCGTTGCCCGGTGGGGGAGTCGGGGGCGAACGTTCCCTGGCTCCACAACTCGACGTCCACGTTCCTGGTGGCCACGATGCACACGTGTCGTAACGGAGCGAATCGCACGATCACCTGCGCGCTCACGCGTTGCGCCTTCGCGAAGCGAATGCTGGATACCGGGGTGCTGGAGCCGCACGGCGACACTCGGACCGAACCACTCGAGGCGGCGCCGGAGACGGTGAGGGTGAAGGCACCAGCCTCTGCATCGGCCGGAATCCCGGGTTCGGCCGACAGGTCCAAGCGCTTCACGGCACCGGCAGCCAACTGAGGCACGTCGGAGGGGATGGTGGAGTACACCCGAGTCGGCTCGGTGGAAGGTGTGTACTCCAGCAGGCGTGGCCCCCCAGCGGGCAGAGTGGCACGCGGCCCCGAGTAGTGGGCGGGCATCCTCAGGCCCAGGTCGGCGACGATGAGTTTGCTGCGCTTCACATACTCGGCGCCCGACACTGGATGCACACTCGAGAAATCGAGCGTGATGGGAGGCTGCGCCGCGCTAACCGCGGCGGGCCAGTCCCAGACCACGAGGCGAGGGTGCTGAGCGACTGCTTGGTCGAGAGCAGCGTTCCAGCCCAACATGCCCGGGCTGTACCCGGTCTCCTTGCAGCACAGTCGGTGCAGCGTCTTCGCCCACCAGACGGTGGCGGTGGGGTACAGCGCAGCGATGCGGTTGAGGAGCGCATCGACCTGCGCCTTGCATCGCGAGACGGTGGACGGTGTGCAGTCGCCGATGTGGTTACCGCCGACGTTGACCGCGATCACGGAAGGATTGAATCCGGCGGTCTTCCAACGTGACAGCACGTGGTACGCGGACGCGCTCTGATTGGAGTTGTTACGGACGCGCATTCCAAGGGTCGTCGTCATTCGGATAGGGCCCCAACCGGCCGCTTTCAGCAGCGTGGGCAACCCGGGGTTGCTCATCCCGTCGTTCGACCCGAGCAGCACCGAGTCGCCCACCAAACCGATGGACCCGCGCGGACCGACTGCAGCGACCACCTGCTCGCACGCCATCACGATGCCGTCTGCGCGCGCGTTGCAACCTGCTGGCGCGGCGTGGGCAATCGCAGCCGTTGATCCCACCGACACCGATGCGGCGAGCAGAGCGCCTGCAGCGAAGAGAAGCGGTCGTGCTCGCACCGCGGCGAGTCTTTCACACGACGGATGAGTGAAGGCCGCGCCGCCTGAACCGGTATGCGGCATCGTTGCGCCCTACCATCGCCACGATGAGCCGCCGGACGATCGCCTATCAACCAGCGCTCGATGGTGTGCGGGCGCTCGCGGTGCTGGCCGTGCTGCTGTTCCACGCCGGTTTCGGCTGGATGAGCGGGGGTTACCTCGGTGTCTCGGTGTTCTTCACCCTGTCCGGGTTCCTCATCACCTCGCTGCTGCTCACGGAGCACCGCGCGGCGGGCTCGGTGCAGGCATCAGCGTTCTACACGCGGCGCGCTCGGCGGTTGCTCCCGGCCAGCCTCGTCTGCCTGGCTGGTGTGTGCGTGCTCGCCGCCTTCGGGGCGTGGGATGGCATCACCAAGCTTCGACGCGACGTGCTTGGGGCGCTGTTGCAGGTCTTCAACTGGGTGAAGCTCGCCAGCGGCGAGAGTTACGCCGATCTCACCGCAGCCCAGGCCGGCCTGCGCCGGCCGCTCGACCATTACTGGTCGCTGGCCATCGAAGAGCAGTTCTACTGGCTGTGGCCGCTGGCATTCCTCGGCATTATGTGGTGGTGCCGCCGTCGGCAGTTCAGCCCCACGCGAGTGGTGCTGGTGCTCGTGCTGCTGGCATCCATTGCGGCGCCGGTGATTGCACAGGTGTGGGGCCCGGATGCGGCCTACTGGGCAACTCCTGCCCGCATTAGCGAGATTCTCTTCGGTGCGTTGGTCGCGTGCCTCGTGTCGGGACGCGAGGTGCCCCAGCGTGCAGCCATCGCGGCACCCGCAGGGCTGGCAGCGCTGTTGGTGGCGTGCGTGCTCTTCCCAGATGGTCACGGCCCCGCGTATCAGGGCGCTCTACCGCTGGTCGGTGCAGTGAGTGCCATCATGATTTACGGCCTCCAGGCCGAGGGGCCGGCGCGTCGGCTGCTGTCGTCGAAGCCACTTGTGGCGCTCGGCCGTATCAGTTACGGCGTCTATCTCTTCCATTGGCCGGTCTACGTGCTGATCGACCGACAGGCTTGGGACTTGCCGACCGCAGTGGATCTGGCATTGAAGTGGAGCATCACGCTCGCCATCGCGCTCGCGTCGTACTACGCCATCGAACGTCCGGTACGGCGCAGCGAATGGCTCGTGCCGCGCCGCACGTTGGTCGGCGGGTTGGCGGCGTCGGTGGTGGTGGCGTCGATGGTGCTGCTGGTGCCGAACGCCGCCAAGTTCTACGGCGTGAACCCCGACCAAGCTGCGGCCGCGAGCATCGACACCGGATCCGTGGCCCCGTTGGTCACTGCGCCGCCGTCAACGGTGGCGCCGACCGTGGCTACATCTCCGGCGACCGTGCTCACCACCACGACGGTGCCAGCATCCACCACCACTTCCACCGTGGTGCCGCCGCGCCCGATTCGAATCGTGGTGGTGGGCGACTCCACCGCGGAGGCCACCGGCGCGGGCGTGGTGGCGTGGGCGGCGGCGCACCCGGAAATGGCGCAGGTCGAGTTGGTCACGGGCGCCGGCTGCGGCCTGTTCCTCGGGGGCTATCAGGACTTGGCGTTCGGCTTCCGCGATGTCGACGCCACCTGTGGCCCGTACGTACGCGACCTGATTCCCAAGAAGATCGCCCGACTGCACCCGGATCTCGTGATGGTCCTCACCTCGGTGTGGGACGTGCTGGACCGACAACTCACCAAGGATGGCCCTGTGCTTTCACCCACCGGCCCCGCGCTGGCTGCTGCGATGCAGGCATCGCTCGGGGCATTCACCGACGATGTGGTCGCCCTCGGTGTGCCGCGGGTTGTATGGCTGAAGGAACCGGTCCCACTGCGCACCCTCACGGTTTCCGCCGCGGTCGACCAGCAGGCCGAGTCGGCGCGGCACGAGGCGTTGCACGCCGTCATCGATGAGATCGCGGCTGCCCAGCCTGCGGTGAGGGTGGTCGATCTCGCCGGATGGGTGAGTGCCCAGCCGTTCGGAACCGACCCGGCGGCTCGACCCGACAGCGTGCACTGGACCACCGAGGTGGCTACGCAGATCGCCGAGCAGTTTCTGGGTCAGGCACTCGTGCAGGCGGCGCTGTCGTGATCGAGGTGTTCACCGATGGTGCGTGTCAGGGGAACCCCGGCCCCGGTGGCTGGGCGTGGGCCATCTCCCCCGAAGGGGTGGTGCACGGCAGCGGTGGCGCTGCGCACACCACCAACCAACGCATGGAGATGACCGCCGTGCTGGAGGCGTTGCGCACGGTGGAAGGCGATGCCATCACCATCGTCAGCGACTCCACCTACGTGGTGCACTGCTTCCGCGACCGCTGGTACGTGAAGTGGCAGGCGAACGGTTGGAAGAACTCCAAGAAGGAACCGGTCGCCAATACCGACATCTGGAAGCCGCTCATCGAGTTGGTGCTGGAGCGCAAGCCGTCGTTCCGTTGGGTGAAGGGGCACTCGGGTAACCCGATGAACGATCTCGTCGATCGTCTGGCGGTCGCGGCCGCCAACGGGCCGTTCGTCGCCGACCGCGACGAGACGCCTGATCCGCCGGTGCAGGACCGTCTCTTCGAGTTCTGATTCCAGAATGGGTCAGCGGCGGTGGCCGACCGCGCCGCTGGCGCGCAATGCGGCGATCGTGTCGGGGTTGCGGCCGAGTTCGGCCAAGATTTCGTCGGTGTGTTCGTCGAGCTTCGGGGCGTGTCGCCCCAGGGTGGTTGGGGTGACGGAGAAGCGTGCCGGCGGCTTCGGCTCGCGTACAGGGCCCAGCCACGGGCGCTCGTGCTCCACGAGAATTTCGTTGTGCTGCACCTGCGGATCGAGGTGCACGGCATGGAGAGGGTTGGAGAGCGCGCAGGGCACGTCGTGGGAGTGCAGCTTCTCCACCAACTCGTGGCCGGAATGTTGGGCCACCTCGGTGGTGATGAGGTCGGACAACACCTCGGCGTTCAGTTCGCGGTCGGCGAGCGTGGCGAAGCGTTCGTCGGTGAGCCACTCGTTCTTTCCGAGTGCCGCACACAGGCCGGGGAACTGCGAGTTCGACGTGGCGATCATCGCCAGGTAACTGTCGAGCGTGGGTCGCACCACGTAACCATCCGACATGTGGGGCCCTGGTGTGACGCGACCGTCGTCGGCCAGCAGGGTGTGCTGCATCATGCCGTCGGGCCAGAGGAAGGCGAGCGCACTGTCGATCATCGAGAGGCGCACGTGTTGACCACCAGCGCCACGCTCGCGAGCGAGGAGCGCGGCAAGGATGCTCTGCGTGGCGGTCATCGCCGTGGTCTTGTCGATGACGATGTTGCGGATGAGTTCGGGCGTGCCGTCGCCACCCTGCAGCGCGGCCATGCCGGACAGCATCTGAATGACGTAGTCGTAGCTCTTCTGGTCGATGTACGGCCCGGTGTCGCCGAAGCCGCTCACCGACACGTAGATCAGGCCCGGATTGCGTTGCCGGAGGGAGGCCTCGTCGATCCCGAGGCGCTCAGCGACACCTGGCCGAAAATTCTGAATGAACACATCCGCGGTTGCAACCAGATCGATGAGCACATTGCGACCGTCGGCCCGTTGCAGGTCGATGACCAGGCTGCGCTTGCCACGGTTCACTCCCGCCCAAAGGGCGCCCACGCTGCCCACACGGTGGCCGAGCAGGCGCATTCGGTCGCCACCCTTGGGCTGCTCCACCTTCACGACCTCGGCGCCGAGATCGGCGCACAGCATTGCGGCCATCGGGCCAGCAACCATCTGGCAGGCCTCGATGACGGTGAATCCAGAGAGGGGACCGGGCATGGCGCGGAACCGTAGCCGCCCCTCCGCTTGGGCTTCGCCCTGTGCGTCGGCCTAGGGTCGCATGCCATGGACATCAATGGAGTGAGCGCAATCGTCACCGGCGGCGCCTCGGGCATCGGGGCAGCTTCCGCACGTCTTCTGGCATCGAAGGGTGCCAAGGTGGTCGTCGCCGACCTGCCGCATCAGCAGGAAAAGGGTTCAGCCCTGGCCGACGAGATCGGCGGCGCGTTCTGCGCAGTCGACGTCACCAACACCGACGACATCAAGAACGCCGTGGAGATGGCGAAGAGCATGGGCCCGCTCCGTGTGCTCGTGAACTCGGCCGGTATCGGCTGGGCCCAGCGCACCGTGGGCAAGGACGGCTCGTACGACTCGGCCGCCAACCTCGATGCATTCAAGAAGGTCATCGCCATCAACCTGGTGGGCAGCTTCGACTGCATCCGCATCTGCGCCACGGCGATGAGCACCACCGAGCCGCTGGAGTACGGCGAGCGCGGTGCCATCGTCAACATCGCCTCCGTGGCGGCGTTCGACGGCCAGATCGGTCAGGCCAGCTACTCGGCATCGAAGGGTGGCGTGGTCGGCATGACCCTGCCCATCGCTCGCGACCTCGCCGCTGTCGGCGTGCGCGTGAACACGGTGGCCCCGGGCCTCATCGACACGCCGATCTACGGCGAGGGTGAGAACAGCGAACTCTTCAAGGCCAACCTGCAGAAGGGGGTGCTGTTCCCGCAGCGCCTCGGCTTCCAGAGCGAGCTCGCCTCGATGGTGGTCGAGTGCGTCACCAACAGCTATATGAACGCCGAGACCATTCGCGTCGACGGCGGCATTCGTATGCCACCCAAGTGACGAGCCGGGTACCACCTACCACCATTCATTGCATCGGCGCAGGCGGAGTTCGCCTGGTCGCCGATGCGTACGGAGATCCTGCCTCGCCCGCCGTGCTGTTGTTGCACGGCGGCGGGCAGACCCGTCACAGCTGGGGCGGCACCGCTGCGGCCCTCGCTGCTGAGGGGTTCTACGCCGTCAGTGCCGATTTGCGCGGCCATGGCGAGAGCGACTGGGACCCATCGGGCGACTACGGCATGGCCGCGTTTCGCGAGGACACCGAAGCGTGGTGCGCCGCGTTGCATCGCCCTGCGCTCGTGGGTGCATCGATGGGCGGTATCGCCGGCATGTGGACCGAGGCCACCCGGGCCGAGGAAGGTGTTCCGCCTGCATCGAGCGCCCTGGTGCTGGTCGACATCGCTCACAAGTCGGAAGTCGCCGGTGTGCAGCGCATCATCGACTTCATGACCGGCAACCCTGAGGGATTCGCATCCATCGACGAAGCGGCCGATGCCGTGGCTGCGTACATGCCGCATCGCCCGCGTCCGAAGAATCACGACGGACTGGCGCGCAATCTGCGCCTCGGCGACGACGGTCGCTACCGCTGGCACTGGGACCCCGCGTTCATGAGCGGTGACCGCCGCCCGCGCACAACCGCCCAGACCGAACTGTTCCTCGAGCACGCCCGGCGGTTGGCGCTGCCGGTGCTGCTGGTGCGTGGACGGATGAGCGACGTGGTGAGCGAAGACACCGTGCGCGAGTTCCTCGAACTGGTGCCGCATGCCAAGTACGTCGATGTGCAGGATGCCCATCACATGGTGGCGGGCGATCGCAACGACGCGTTTACGCCGCCGGTGGTGGACTTCCTCCGTTCGCTCTGACCTGGCAGGCTGCTGCGATGGATCTTCGTGTGCTCGACGACGCCGCCGGTGCGGCGGGCGAAGCTGCCGGCTGGACTGCCCACCACCTGCGTGGCGCAGTTCGTCGCCGCGGAAGCGCCTCGATCGCCGTCAGTGGTGGCACCACACCGGCCTCGATGTTCGCCGAATTGGCCACGATGGACCTGCCCTGGGACTGCATCACGGTGTTCCAGGTGGATGAACGGGTCGCTCCGGATGGCGACGCCGCGCGCAACGCTCGACTGCTGGAGCTGTTCCCTGCTGGTGCCCGCCTGGAACCGATGCCGGTCACCGATCGCGACCTGAGCGACGGCGCCGCCCGTTATGGCCGAGCGCTTCCAGGTCGGTTCGACATCGTGCACCTCGGCATCGGCGACGACGGGCACACCGCATCGTGGCCACCTGGCGACCCGGTGGCGGACTCTGCCGAGCCCGTGGCATTGAGCCGCGAGTACCGCGGGTATGTACGCATGACACTCACGCCATCTGTGGTGAACGCTGCTCGGTATCGTCTGGTGCTCGCTGCGGGCGCCGACAAGGCGGCTCCGTTGGAGGGTTGGCTGCTCGGCAACGACTCGCTGCCGATCCATCGTGTGCGCGGCTCCGACACGGTGGTGGTGGTGGATCGGGCAGCGGCGGCGCGCCTGCCCGGCATGGGTAGGTAGCGTCGGCGGTGATGGACATCACCGCTACCGAAGAATGGGCTGCCCTTCAGGCCGTCGAACGACCGGCTCCGCTCCGTCGGCTGTTCGCCGACGACCCGGGCCGAGCCGAACGCTATGTGACGTCCGCTGCAGACCTCCGCGTCGACTGGTCGAAGCACCTTGTCGATGACGACGTGATTGCAGCGTTGCTGGCCGTGGCGCGAGCGGCCGGCGTGGGCGAGCACCGCGACGCGATGTTTGCGGGCGAGCGCATCAACACCACCGAAGACCGTGCGGTGCTGCACACGGCGTTGCGTGCTCCCGCAGGCGCGAGAGTGATGCTGGAAGGTCGCGATGTGGCGACCGATGTGCACGAGGTGCTCGCGCGGATGGCGGTGTTCGCTGGCCGAGTGCGCAACGGACACTGGACCGGCGCCACCGGCCAACGCATCCGCACCGTGGTGAACATTGGCATCGGTGGCAGCGATCTCGGACCAGCGATGGCATACCTTGCCACTGCGGCATTCGGCCAGACCGGCCTCACTTGCCGGTTCGTCAGCAACGTGGACGGGGCCGACATTCATACGAACCTGGCCGATCTCGACCCAGCCACCACGTTGGTGGTCGTGAGTTCGAAGACATTCACCACGATCGAGACCATCACCAACGCCAGTGCAGCTCGCGATTGGCTGGTTGCAGCCCTGGGTACGGAGGCGGTGGCCCAGCACTTTGTGGCCGTGAGCACCAATGCCGAGAAGGTGGCCGAGTTCGGCATCGACACGGCCAACATGTTCGGTTTCTGGGACTGGGTGGGTGGTCGCTACTCGGTCGACTCGGCGATCGGTCTCAGCCTGATGATCGCCATCGGCGCCGATGGCTTCAGCGACTTCCTCTCCGGCTTTCATGCCATCGACGAGCACTTCCGCACAGCACCGTTCGAGGCGAACGTACCGGTGTTGATGGGCATGCTGGGCATCTGGTACCACAACGTGCTCGGCGCGGAGACGAAGGCAGTGCTGCCGTACGCCCACGAACTGCGCCGCTTCCCTGCGTACCTGCAGCAACTCGACATGGAGAGCAACGGGAAGAGCGTGCGGCTCGACGGTGGAGCCGTGGCAACCAGCACCGGTCCTGTCGTGTGGGGTGAACCCGGTACCAACGGGCAGCACGCGTTCTACCAACTGCTGCATCAGGGAACCAGGCTCGTGCCGATCGACTTCATTGGTTTCGCCCGCCCACATCACACACGCCATGCGCAACACGACCTGCTGATGGCGAACCTGTTTGCTCAGGGCGAAGCGCTGGCCTTCGGTAAGACGTTGGAGGAAGTCGTAGCCGAGGGCATCCCATCGCATCAGCAGGCGCACCGTGTGTTTCCCGGCAACCGCCCGAGCACGACGGTGTTGGCCGAGCGGCTCACACCCAGGGTGCTTGGCGAGCTGATTGCCCTCTACGAGCACATCGTGTTCGTGCAGGGTGTGGTGTGGGGCGTGAACAGCTTCGACCAGTGGGGCGTGGAACTCGGGAAGGCGTTGGCCAACCGCATCACGCCCGAACTGGTCGGTGATGACGCACCGGCGCACGACAGCGGCACCAACGCGCTCATTCGTTGGTACCGGGCGAACCGCGTCAGCTGATTCGGCCGAACACTGCCTTCAGGTATGCGCCCTCGGTGAAACCGATGGGGTGGTCGATGGCGTGGCCCGTGCGTCGCACGATCTCCAGGGGCCGCCCAGCCTGTGCTGCCGCGTGCGCCACACCCACGTGGAAGTCGTCGGCGGCGACGCGGCTGCTGCACGAGCACTGCACGAAGAGACCACCTCGACGGACCAGTCGAACGCCGAGGTCGGTGAGTTTGGCGTAGGCCGACATCGCCCGTGCCACCTCGGTTTGGCGTTGAGCAAACGACGGCGGATCGATGACCACGATGTCGAATTTGCGGCCCTGCTGCACCATACGGTCCATCTCCCGGAACGCATCAGCTACCACGGGCTTGTAGGTACATGCGGCCACGGCTGGGAGGTGCGCGTTGTGCGCCAGGTTGCGCGCGGCAGCAGCCAGGGTGGGCTCGCTGAGGTCCACCGCAGTGATGTCCTTTGCCCCTCCGGCTGCGGAATGCACGGTGAAACCACCGGTGCTGGCGAATAGATCGAGTACGGATGCTCCCTCGCTCATCGAGCCGACGAACTGTCGGTTGTCGCGCTGATCGAGGAAGTAGCCCGTCTTCTGGCCGTGGACCACATCGGCTTCGAAGGTGAGCCCACATTCCTGGAACAACACCGGATCCGAGGGGCTCACGCCGATGAGCGCGTCGCCTTCCTCGAGGCCATGCAGGGCCGATTCAGGAATGTTGCGAGCCAGCCGGAGCACCAGGGCATCCGGGTGGAACATGTCGTCGAGTACCGGAACGATGGAGGCGAGGTGGGGTATCCACGCGGCCGAGTAGAGCTTCAGTACCAGGGTGCGGTCGTAGCGATCCAGCACGAAACCGGGCATGCCATCGTTTTCGCCGTGCACGCAGCGATAGCCGGTGGTGTCGCCTCGCGCCACGAGCGACGCTCTGCGCTCGAGAGCGGCGGACAAGCGCTCCGTCCAGAATGCTCGGTCGATCGTGATGGGGCGACCGCGGTGCAACACCTTCAACCGAATCGGGCTGGTGGGGTCCCACAACGCAATGGCCACGAACTTGCGATCGTCGTCGAAGATCACGGCGAGGTCGCCGGGAGCGCCCTCGTGGCTCACCGAGGTGACGCCCTGGTCGTACACCCAGGGATGGCCCGCTCGCACGTGCCGAAGGGCATCCGGTGTGATGCGCACGGCCAGACGTTTGTCGGCGGGCCGGGGGAGTCGATCGAGCGAGGGCACCCCTGCAGGGTATTGCCTCGAGAGGATGTGTCCGCGGTGTGCCTTCGTTACGGCAGACTCGGGGGCATGGCCGACGCGCTGGAACGCATCACGAACCTGGTGGCATTGCTGCTGGAGACTCGCGCCCCGCTCACCCTCGAACGGATCGCCAACGAACTGCGCGGCCAATACCCGCAGGGCGATGCTGCACTACGTGGTGCGTTCGAGCGCGACAAGGCCATGCTGCGCGAGATTGGCGTGCCGATCGAGCACGAGGTGCTCTCGGGTGCGGATGCCGGCAAGACCGCCTACCGAATCGACCGTCGGCGCTACGAGCTGGCCGACCTGGATCTCAGCGCAGACGAAACACATGCGCTTCAGATGGCCGTGGCGGCAGCGCGTCTGAGTGAGGGCGACATGGGCCTCCTGAAACTGGGTGCAGACGGGCCGGTCAGTACCACCGTCGTTGCGAACGTACCGGACGACCCGATGTTGCCGGCGTTGCGCGAAGCGGCTGCGATGCGTGCCGAGGCGCACTTCGTCTATCGGGGTCTGAGCCGCACGCTGCAGCCGTATTCGGTGCTGCTCCGCGATGGTGCGTGGTATGTGATCGGTCACGACCTCGGGCACGAAGCGGTGCGCACCTACCGCGTGGACCGCATCGAGGGTGCGGTCGCCTCTGGCGAGCCCGGAGTATTCGAACGCCCGGCAGGTTTTGATGTGCGGGCGGCGTTCCCGTCCGACCCGAAGTTGCTGGGTGATGAACCCTCGCAGCGGGCCGTTGTGCGTGTCCACGCCGCTCGCGCCGGGTGGGTGGAAGCCCGCGTGGGCGAGCAGGCCGTGGTGCATCGGCGCGACGACGGCGCCATCGACGTCGAGGTGCCGTGTGCCAACATCGATGCCTTCCGTTCGTGGTTGTTTGGCCTCGGCGAACACGCGGAAGTGGTGAGCCCTCTCGAGGTGCGTGCCGTCGTCGTGGCCTGGCTGCGAGAGATGGCAGGTGCGCGATGACGGCGCGCCGTGGCCCTCGGCCCACCGTCGAACGTCTCCGCCGACTCCTCGTGATGCTGCCGTGGCTGATGGAACGCGGCGAGGCACCGCTCGACGAGATGGCGCAGCGATTCGGGCTCACCGAGGAACAGTTGGTGAAGGACATCGAACTGGTGTCGATGTGTGGCCTGCCTCCGTACCTCGACGAGTTGATCGATGTCTGGATCGATGAGGGAGTCGTGTCCACCGGCATTCCTCGCGTCTTCACCAAGCCGCTTCGCCTCACCGCTCCGGAGGGCTTCGCTTTGCTCGCTGCGGCACGCGTGGCGATGCAGCTTCCCGGCGCCGATGGGGAGGGTGCTCTCGCCCGAGCGCTGGAGAAGCTTGCTGCGGCGCTGGGCGATGTCGTGGTGGTCGAGCAGCCGCAGGCACCTGCCACCGAGGCGGTCACCGCTGCCGCGGCCGACAATGCGCGGCTGCGCGTGTCGTACTGGTCCGCCACCGACGAGGCACCCAGCGAGCGAGAGATCACGCCGCGTCGTGTCTTCCTGGATCGTGGTCGCTGGTATGTCATCGCCGACGACCACCGCAGCGGCGAGGACCGCACGTTCCGCATCGATCGCATCGAGTCATGGGAACGCACGGGTGTGGTCGACGAACCTCGCGAGGTGGAGGCTCCCGACAGCGACGGTTGGTTCGAGCATGCCGGCCTGCCGGTGGTGCGGCTGGAGTTGTTGCCAGCAGCGGGTTGGGTGATCGAGCGTTACCCGACGCGGTCAGTTGCGCAGCGCGGCGATCTCACCGAGGTGGAGCTCACGGTCACCGATCCGAGTTGGCTGCAGGAGTTGCTGCTGCGGCTCGGCCCTACCGCACGCGTGTTGGAACCTGCGCAATGGCAGGGGCTTGGGGCACAGGCAGCTGCGGCGTTGCTGGTGCGCTACGACGCGGGCGGCAACGACGCCAACTGATCCACGGTGCTCACACCGTGCGCCTGCAGCAGATGGGGCAGGATGGCTGCCGTGGCGTCGGCATCGGCCAACGCATCGTGAGGTCGCAGCAGCGGCACGTCGTACCGGGTGCAGAGATCGGCGAGCCGGTGGCTCATCGTGCGCTGAGGGTCGAGTGCTCTGGACATGCGCAGGGTGCACAGAGGATGGTTCACCGGTAGTGGAACGCCGTGCTCTTGTGACGCCTTTCGGAGAAACGCGAGATCGAACGGGGCGTTGTGCGCCACGAACCGGGCGCCCTCCATGCGGCGTGCGAGCTCGGTGAGCACCGTGGCGCCGCTGGGCGCGCGGCGGGCATCGCGCCGGTGGATGCCGTGGATCTTGGTGGGTCCGACCCGAAAGAACCAGCGAGATCGTGGTGCGATGAGGCTGCTGTACCGGTCGAGCACCACGCCGTCGCCGTCGACGACGACCACACCGACCTGGAGAACGTGGTTGCGTTCGGCCGACAGGCCGGAGGTCTCCACGTCCACCACGGCGAACCGCTCGGAGCTGACTGGGCTGGACATGATGCGTACCCTACGACAGGGGTGTGACAGGTCAACCGAGCGTTGCCATGGCGGACAGCAGGGTCTCTTTGTCGAAGTAGTCGCGCCAGAGCGTGATCTGGCCGCCACGCACCACGAACAAGCCGGCAACGGGAAGTTCCAGCCAACGCTCTCCGCTGTGAAAGCGATCCAGGCGTTCGTTCATCACCACTCCGTCGTCGGCGCTGCCGGACGACACCTGGTGGGAGGTGACCCATTCGATCGTGTCGAACATCCCGAGAAACGGAGCGAGAGTGGCCCGAACGCCGTCGCGGCCTTTCACGCTGCCCATCGGCACGTTGTCGTAGTCGCAATCCTCCGCCAGGTAGGTGAGCGCGAGGTCGAGATCGTGGCGCTCGATTGCACGAATGAAGGACTCGACGATGACGGTGGGCATGTCGCCACCGTAGTCAGTTCGGCGGAATGTCAGCCTGCGTGGCTGCGGGCGCGCACGCCGATGGGTGCCGACACCGTGTAACCGGCAAGGTGCCGATCTTCTTCACTCTCGCCGGCCCAGAACCCGTACTCGTGGTTGTCGCGTGCGAATAAGCGGCACTGATCGAGGACCGTGCACTGCAGGCAGAGGCGACGGGCTCGGGCTTCCCGTCGCTCTCTGGCCTGCGGTCGCTCCGCCTTCGGCGGGAAGAACAGGGCCGTGCTGCCCTTGCAGTTTGCGTCGCTCATCCAATCGCCGTGAGGGGTGGGGGCGGGAACCAGAGAAAGCGTGTGCACTGCAGCCATGAGATGTCCTCCCGGGACGATGTGGCGGTGACGTTGGATTTAGCACTAAACCCAACGTCATCATAAGCAGTGTGGATGCAATGTCAAGAAGATTTCGTACTAAATGCTCCGACGCTCAAAGAAGCTCTGCGGCGAGGCTTGCCACGGTGCTGCGCTCACATGCGGTCAGGGTGACATGGCCGAAGCACGCCTGCCCAGCGAATGCCTGGATGAGCACTGCGAGGGCGTTGTTCGACTCGCCGAGGTATGGAGCATCAATCTGGCTGGTGTCGCCAGTGAAGATCACCTTGGTGCCCTCGCCGATACGAGTCAGCACGGTCTTCAGCGTGGTGGGTTCGAGGTTCTGTGCCTCGTCGACGACGACGATCTGGCGGTGCAGGCTGCGGCCGCGTAGGAACGTGACGGACTCCAGCGACAGTTGATTGCGGCCAACGAGTTCGTCGACGAGCCGGTGCGCATCCTGCGCACTTCGCTGGTCGGTGAGTGCGACGATCGCATCGTGGATGGCAGACATCCATGGATCGAGCTTCTCCTCGAGCCCGCCCGGCAGGAAGCCGACGTCGGCGCGCCCCACGGGAACCAGTGGTCGATAGACGGCGAGTCGCTCGTACTGCCGTTGCTCCACTACCTGCTCGAGACCGGCGGCGATGGCGAGCAGCGTCTTGCCCGTGCCGGCTCTGCCGTCGAGTGCCACCACACTGACATCTGGGTCGAGCAGCAGCTCGAGCGCGAACCGCTGTTCCTTCGAACGTGAACGCAGTCCCCAGGCTTCAGGAGCGTTGTGGGGAAGGAGCCGGAACTCGTCGTCGACTCGCCGAACCAGTGCCGACTGTGATCCGGCGCGCAGCGCGGCGAAGCCGTTCTCGTGGAGATCCTTGGCAAGAGGAAACTCGCTCGCTGCGACTGCGCCTGCGGTGTACAGCGTGTCGATGGTCGCGTGATCAGACTCCAGCGTCATCCAGCCGGCGTTGCGAGTGGCCGCCCGCCGCCCTGCAGGATGGTGCTCCGTTGCTTCGAGGCCGAGGTGCGCCGCCTTGATCCTCAAGGCAGCGTCATTCGACACCATGCGTGTCGGTGCATGCATGGCCTGACCCAGCGCGGCGCCGATGATTCGATTGTCGGGCACGGCGGGGTCGAGGCCATGTTCGATCAGGATGTGCTTCTGCACGCCGTTGATCTCCACCTGCAGCGTGCCGTCCGCGGCAGGGTCGCCGATGCTGAAGGGTGTAGCGAGCGAGCCCCCCGCACTGATGCGATGTTCCTCGATGGTGCGCAGTGCGGTGCGTGCGGCTCGGCCCACATCGTCGGGCCGAGTCTTCAAGCTGTCGAGTTCTTCGATGACCGTGAACGGGATGACGACGTCGCAACCTGCGAACCCGTCGAGACAACCGGGATCACCAACCAACACCGACGTGTCGAGGACCACTCTCGTGCGAACACCTCCCTTCAGCGGATCGAGATCTGCTCGGGTGATGGCGACGTCGGTCAAGTCGACTCCTGTTCAGGTGTTGGGTGAACACGGCCAGTTGTAGCGCAGACGCATCAGCGCGCGGTGGATGGATGAGAAGTGTTCACACGCGCGACATCGAGCCTTCTCGCGCGCGCGTGTCGTTAGACACTCATTGCATTTGCAACAACGAGAATGCTTGTATTTGGCGCGCAGAACGGGTTCGATACGCGGGCGCAACACATCAGTTGCGTAACCGAATCCGATACCCGGAGGTATCAACCCAAATGACCAAAGCAGAGCTGATCGACGCAGTGGCCAAGTCGGCCGATGTCACCAAGGCCGACGCTGAGAAGACGCTCGGCGCGTTCTTCGACATCGTCACCTCGAGCGCCAAGAACGGCGACAAGGTCGCATGGCCGGGCTTCGGCTCGTTCAGCACGTCGCAGTCGAAGGCCCGCACTGGCCGCAACCCGCAAACGGGTGCGGAAGTGAAGATCGCGGCTTCGACCCGCATGAAGTTCACCTCCAGCTCCACGCTGAAGGCTGCGCTCAACACCAAGAAGAAGAAGTAAGTACACCCAACCCCAATAACAACCAGGAAGGAATACCAAGTGGCAGCGAAGAAGGCTCCGGCCAAGAAGGCAGCTCCGGCAAAGAAGGCGGCCCCCGCCAAGAAGGCCGCTCCGGCCAAGAAGGCCGCTCCGGCCAAGAAGGCCGCTCCGGCCAAGCAGGCCGCTCCGGCCAAGAAGGCCGCTCCGGCCAAGAAGGCGGCCCCG
>CAIXIJ010000043.1 GCA_903919455.1 uncultured Acidimicrobiaceae bacterium
AGCCGTCAGCGCTTCTTCGGCGTGCCGATTCCGCTGTGGTACGCCCTCGACACCGACGGCAACCCGAAGTACGACCACGTGCTCGTGCCCGCGCACGACCAACTCCCGGTCGACCCCAGCACCGACTGCCCGGCCGGTTACACCGCCGACCAGCGCGGCGTGCCCGGCGGTTTCATCGGCGACCCCGACGTGATGGACACCTGGGCCACCTCGTCGCTCACGCCGCAGATCGCCGGCGCTTGGGAAGAGGGCGAGTCGATGTTCGACAGCGTCTTCCCGTACGACGTTCGTCCGCAAGGCCACGACATCATCCGCACCTGGCTGTTCGCCACGATGGTGCGCAGCCATCACGAGCACGGCCGAGCCCCGTGGCGCAACGCTGCGCTCAGCGGCTGGATCCTCGACCCCGACCGCAAGAAGATGAGCAAGAGCAAGGGCAACGTGGTTACCCCGATGCACCTGCTCGAGCAGTACGGCACCGATGCCGTGCGCTACTGGGCCGCCAGTGGCCGCCCAGGCGTCGACACCGCGTTCGACGAGGGCCAGATGAAGATCGGCCGCAAGCTCTCCACCAAGCTGTTGAACGCCACGAAGTTCGTGCTGTCGTTTGGCGAGCCGCCTGCCGGCACAGCAGCCACTGAGGCCATCGACCTGGCCATGCTGGCTCGCCTCGACGGCGTCATCGCCGACGCCACCACTGCCTTCGGTGCATTCGACTACGCCCGAGCACTGGAGTTGGTGGAGACCTTCTTCTGGTGGTTCTGCGACGACTACGTGGAGATCGTGAAGGGTCGCGCCTACAACCTCCAGGGTGAAGCCGCCCGCGACTCGGCGCTGGCCGCCCTTCGCTCCGCGCTGCACACCGTGCACCGCCTGTTCGCCCCATTCCTGCCGTTCGTCACCGACGAGGTGTGGAGCTGGTGGCAGCAGGGTTCAGTGCACGCTCAAGCGTGGCCGCTGGCCGGCACCCATGGCGACGCCGCCATGCTCCAGCCGGTGAGCGAGGTGATGGCCGCCATCCGTCGCGCCAAGACCGAGGCCAAGAGCAGCCAGAAAGCTGCCGTGTCGCTGGCCGTAGTCAGCGGCCCGTCCGACGTGCTGGGCATGGTGCATGCAGCACAGGCCGACCTTCGCGACGCCGGCACGGTGGCCGAGTTCCAGTGGGTGGAGGCCGACGTGCTCGCCGCCGATGTGAGGCTGGCACCGGTGGAACCCACCGCACCCGCTGAGTCCGCTGAGGGCTGAGCCCTACAGGTACCACTCGGTCGGGTCGTGGTACGGCTCGAGCCGGTCGTACAACTTCTCGTTCTTGCACAACTGCGGCACATCGCCCAGCCGCTGCGGCACGCCATCGCGGAACGCCCATTCGCCGCGCTGCGACGCGGCACCGTTCACGTAACTGGAGATGGCGAACGCCCGCTCGTACACCGACTCGTTCGGCAGCGAGCCGTGCACCGTGAGCAAGCTCCACATCGCCAGATCACCAGGCTCGAGCTCCACATGCACGATGTCGGCTGGGTCCAACCCCACATCCACCAGCTCATCCTCCAACGTAAGGCCCTTCATGATGGAGCCTCCTCCGTTGTCGGACAGGCCGAGATAGCCCTTGGTGTTGCTGCGCGGGATGATGCGCAGACAGCCGTTCTCGGGCGTGGCCCGATCGATGGCAAGACCCACGTTCACGGTGTCGCGCACCACATCGTCGTAGGCGTGCTTGGCCTCGCGGAACATCAGGTCCTGGTGAAAGCGATAGCCGGTGAGACGAGCGCCCGGCGGCTTCCAGTGCATCTGCTGGGTGACCTGCTTGATGTCGCGGCCCAGTAGCGGTGACAGAAGGTCGAAGTAGTGAGGATGGCTGCGCAGATGATCGAAGTAGGCATCTGCCCAGGAGAACCAGTACGCCTGAATCACGTAGCGCTGCCCGAAGTGCTGTTCGGGCAGCACCTCGTAGGCCAAGTTGCCGTGGCGGAACGTGACCGGATGCTCCATCGCCGTGGCGTACAACTCGGTCGTTCTGGCCTGCAGTTCGGCCACCTCATCGGCGGACAGAAACCCGCGCACGATGGCGTAGCCATCACGCTCGTACTGCGCCAACGCGTCGGCCACCTGCGCTGCCGACAGCGTCATTCCTCAGGTACCTGCGACGCAGTGTTCAACTGGATAATCGGTGGCGGCAGCGACGGAGCGGAGAGGCGACCGTCTTCGAACGCGTGCAGCGCGAGCAACCGCCAACGCCGCTTCACCGCATCGTGCGCACCAACCGAGGTGGACGCCACGAGTCGGCACACGAAGCGATCGTCGGTGACATTGGTGACGCCCACCACCGACGGCACGCCCACCACGTTCGGGCCCGCCTCAGCATCGGCCACCAGTGCATCGCACAGCTGCTGCGCCACGTCGTCGAGATCTGCCAATGCCGTGGCACGCGACACCTCGAGGTCGAGCACGGCCATCGGAGCCTTCGACAGGTTGGCCACCCGCTGCACACCGCCATGGGGAACGTGCCAAACACCGCCCTGCCCGTCGCTCAGCCGCACGGAGCGCAACGTGATCCGTTCCACCACACCGGCGGCATGGCCAACATCGACCTGGTCGCCCACACCGTACTGATCTTCGGACAGCACGAACAGGCCGGCAATGACATCGCGCACGAGTTGCTGCGCACCGAAGGCCACAGCGCCGCCCACCACCGTGGCAGTGGCGACGAACGCACCGATGTTGATACCGAGCTGGCCGATGACCGTGATGATGGTCAGCGTCCAGATGACACCGATGACCGCACCGCGTAGCGCACCTGCGAGGGCGTGCTGGCGAGACTCGGCGCGCGCCTTATCGGCTCCCGGGATCTCGATGGTGCGCCGAACGAATCGGCTGATCCCGCGCTGCACGACCAGTGTGAGCACATAGGCGATCGACAACGCGAGAAGGATTCGGAGCGGCACCAACAGGTGATGCTCATCGAGCCATTGCAGCCACGCAGGTCTCTCGTTCGCCAGCATCTCGCGACGATAACCCGACTCGATGGCACAGTAACCTGACCCACGAGATGGACACCCCTACCCCCGAGACGCAAGCGACGCCGTATCGGCCGCGCCACACCGCCGCGCAGAAGATCGTGCTCGCTGTGAACATCACTGTCGTGTTCGCATGCATCGTCGGGGCACTGGTGCTGCTGTATGGCAAGAACCAACTCGACAACCGACTGCAGACCGCCAAGGTGGAGGTGCCCACCACGGTGAGCGTCCCCCAAATCACGAACACCACCGAAGTCGGCGTCAGCAGCACCACTCCGGGCACCTTTCCCGTCGCCGACCCCGGTGCGAAGAACTTCCTCATCACCGGCGCCGACGCCAACTCGTGCGTCACTCCCGGTTCCCCGTGGGCCAACGCCGCCGACCCCGCCCGCGCCAGCATCGGCAACCGCAGCGACACCATCATGGTGATGCGCGTCGACCCGAACACCCGCCAGGCCGCGGTGCTGTCGTTTCCCCGCGACCTATGGATCCAGATTCCCGGTAAAGGCAAGAACCGCATCAACTCCGCATACGTGAAGGACGACTACTCGAAGCTCGCCGCCACGCTGTACGCAAACTTCGGCATCGTGGTGGATCACTACATTCAGGTCGACTTCTGCGCCTTCAAGCGCATCGTCGATGCGGTGGATGGCGTGGCCGTTCCCTTCGCAACGCCCATCAAGGACGCCAATGTCAGCCTCGACATCAAGCAAGCCGGCTGTCACACCTTCGGCGGCGACGAGGCGCTGGCCTACGTGCGTTCCCGCCACCTGAAGTGGGTCGACGAGAACGGCAAGGCACACGAAGACCGCCTGTCCGACTTCGGTCGCATCTCGCGCCAGCAAGACTTTCTCCGGCGTGTGCTGCAGTCGGCGCTCCGCAAGGGCATCACCGATCCGGCCATCGCCCAAGCGCTCATCAAGAGCCTGCAGACCGAGATCGTCACCGAGAGCGGCTTCACGGTGAACGACATGATGAAGTTCGCGGGCATCATGCGCGACATCGATCCGAAGGCCATCTCGCAGTATCAGGTGCAGGCGAGCCGGCTGATCGTGAGCGGCAACGACGTGCTGCAGGTAGTGAACAGCGAGAACATGCGAGCCATCCTCGCTGTCTTCCAGGGCAAGGCCCCGCTCGCCGGTACACCGGCGCAGGTCACCGACACCACCAGCACCACCACCACGGTGAAGAGCACCACATCCAGCGCAGCGACCACCACGACGATGTCGCCAGCCCCCACCACCACGGCCGTCGCCCCGGAGGAGATCGTCAAGGGCGACATCCTGCCGGACAAGAACGTCACCTGCTGACACCGCTCAGGTGCGGTCGAGCGCCCGGCCCAATGCTTCGGCCACCTGCGACGGTCCGCTGACGGTGGTGATGCGGGCCCCCACTCGTGCCGCGAACGCCTGAGCCTCTTCATCGTCGCTCTCCGGGGCGATGATCACCAGTTCGTCGAGCATTCCGGCAGCAGCCACAGGGTCGCCGTCCACAGTGGAACGGCAGTCGCTCAGCACCACCGTCACCTTGCGGCCGGCTCGGCTACGCGACAACTGCTGGGCCGCCACCTGCAACGCTCCGGCCAGGTCGGTGGTGCCGTAACCCCGAAGGGCCAGCAAGTCGGTCACCACCAGATCACTGGGCTTCGGGGTGGTCTGCCCCTTGGCCACCACCACGTTCTTGCCGAACGCCAGCACGCTGTAGTCCTGCGGCGAACGAGTGGCTACTGCAGCCGCAGCGACGG
The DNA here is from genome assembly GCA_903919455.1 of uncultured Acidimicrobiaceae bacterium. Taxonomy (GTDB): domain Bacteria; phylum Actinomycetota; class Acidimicrobiia; order Acidimicrobiales; family Ilumatobacteraceae; genus UBA668. Next base: position 4,759 of record CAIXIJ010000043.1, read on the forward strand.
CCGCAGTGGCGAGCGGCTTGCCGCCCATGGAACCACTGCGATCCACCAGCAGACACAGGGCTGTCTGCGGCTTCACCCAGCCGCGCACGCGCAGACGCTCGGGATCGATGGCGCCATTGCGGCCCTCGATGATGGTCTCCAGGCTGGCATCGATGTCGAGATCGCCGCCGTCGGCGGTGTACGGAAGTTCCTTCAGCGTGCCGATGCCCCGAGGGCGCACGGGCCCGCGCCGGGCAATGTCGAGGAACAACTTGCCCGCCAGTCGCTTCGCCAACGCGCGCAACTTTTCGTCGGTGGCACCCACCAGATCGGCCAGCATCGCCAAGGTCTCATCGGGGTCGTCGCGCAGGCCCTCGTCGAGGGCATCCTCGTTCAGCTCGCCCACCTCAGGCGATACCTGTTCGAAGCGCGGGTTGCGCGCCAGGTCGCGACGCGACGTCGTTTTCTTCTGGCCCTTGGCCACCTCGGCATCAGCCTCGTCGCCCTCCTTCGTGGAGGGCGGCGGGTTCATCTGCCGCTGTTGGCCCCCGTCGGGGCGTGGGCTTTTCCCTCGCCATCACCCTCCGCTGCATCGGCAGGGTCGGGTTCGGCGAACACCTCGTTCCAGAGTTCGGTGACGATGGCCTCGGGGCTGCGGTTGCAACCTTCACGCAGGCGCAGTCGGCCACTGAGCGCCACGAGCGCAGCGTCGAGACCAACCGCTGCATCGAGCACGGCGGCGCCACGCAGCTTGGCCAGCGAGTTGGCAACGGCAACGGTGTCGATGGCACCGCGCACCGATGAACCGATGCGCACATCGGGGTGCACTCGGGTGCGGCGAACCACTTCCACCACTCGCCGCAACCACACCGGGTCGATGCTTGCCGCTGGTAGGGCGGAGTGCACGATGTTGGCCTCGTCGGGTGCGTCCTGGTAATCCACCGACAGTCGACACACACGGTCGTAGACAGCGCTGCTGATGCGCGCCGTGCCGATGGCATCGAAGGGGTTCATCGCCGCCACCAAGCGGAAGCCGTGTGCAGCGGCCACGCGGCCGAGGCGCGGCACGTGCAGTTCGCGTTCGCTCATCACGGTGATCAGCACGTTCAGGGTCTCTTCCGGGATGCGGTTGATCTCCTCCACGTACAGCAGCGAGCCGTCGCGCATTGCGGTGACCAGTGGCCCGTCCACGAACACGTCGGGGTCGTAGCCGTCGGTGAGTACCCGCGCCGGGTCGAAGTGGCCTACGAGGCGGGCCGGGGTGAGTTCGGCATTGCCCTCCACGAACTCGAAACCCAGACCGAGTTCACCAGCGACGGCACGCAGCAGCGTGCTCTTGCCAGTGCCCGGCGGGCCTTCCAGCAGCACGTGACGATCCGCGGCCAAGGCCGCCACCACCAACTCGATCTCGCGAGCGCGCCCCACCACACGGGAGTGCACCCGCGTGACGAGGCCGGAATGGTCGATGTCGCTCACTCGTACACGATGACGCCGCGAATGTTCTCGCCTTGGCGCATGGCTTCGTAGCCCTCGTTGATCTGGTCGAGGGTGTAACGGCGGGTGATGAGTTCGTCGAGCTTCAACTGGCCTTCGCGATACAGGCTGAGCAGGTTCGGGATATCGCTGCGCGGGTTCAGCGACCCGAAGATCGTGCCCTTGATCTCCTTGTTGTACATCGCCAACTCGAACAGGTTCACCGAGCTCTCGGTCTGGGTGATGGGGGCGATGGCCGTGACCACGATGGTGCCGCCCTTGCCCGCCAGCGCGGTGCCGAGTTGCATCATGTCGCCGTACAGCACACCGGGGGTCATGATCACCTTGTCGGCCATCTGGCCCCAGGTGAGTTCGGTGACCATCGGGAACGCTTCCTCCATGGAGGCGAAGGTGTGGGTGGCACCCATCTCCATCGCCTTCTCACGCTTGAACTCCACCGGGTCGACGGCGATGACGCGCTTGGCGCCAGCCATCGCTGCACCCTGCACGGCATTGATACCGATGCCACCGATGCCGACCACCACGACCGTGTCGCCGGGGCGCACGTCGGCGCGCTTGGTGGCCGAACCCCAGCCGGTGGCCACACCACAGCTCACGAGGGCCACAGCATCCAGCGGCAGGTCGGCATCGACCTTGATGACGGATGCTTCCGACACGCAGGTGTACTCGGCGAACGTGCCCACCTTGGCCATCAGCTTCACGGGTTCACCGTTCAGCCAATGCCGGGTGGCGCCATCCACGATCTGTCCGTTCTGCATGGCGCCGGCACCGGCGTCGCACAGGTTCTGGCGGCCGCTGCTGCAGTAGCGACAACGTCCGCACGACGGGATGAAGCTGGCCGACACATGATCGCCCACGGCAACACTCGTGACACCGGGACCCACTTCCACCACGATGCCCGAGCCTTCGTGACCGGCGATGACCGGGAAGAACGGCGGCATGCCAGCGGCTTCGAGCATCTCAGCGGGCGGCACCATGTCGCCGGTGACGAAGTGCTCGTCGCTGTGGCACAGACCGGCCACCTTCCACTGCACCACCACTTCGCCCGCGACCGGAGGGTCGACGGTGAGTTCCTCGATCTGCCACTGCGCACCCACGGCACGCAACACAGCAGCTCGACACTTCCTGGACTCAGCCATCGTTCCCCCGATCGTGGTGTTGTTGTTCGTGCGGCTGGGTTCGTGCGGCTCAGTCGTGCTCGTACACGAGCACGCCGCGGATGTTCTCGCCGGCGTTCATGGCGTCGTAGCCGTCGTTGATGCCCTCGAGCGGGTACGTGCGGGTGACGAGGCCATCGAGGTCGAGCTGGCCCTGGGTGTAGAGCTCGAGCAGGCGCGGAATGTCCTTGCGCGGGTTGCCGGAACCGAACAGCGAGCCGATGAGCTGCTTCTCGAACACGGTGAGGAACACGGCCGGGATGGCGATGCTGGCCTCGCTGACCGGGTGGATGTTGGTGACGACGATCTTGCTGCGCTTGCCGCCCAGCCAGAACGCCTCGCCCAGCACGTCGCCGTTGCCGACGCCGCAGGTCATGATGACCTTGTCGAAGCCGCGGCTCCAGGTGGTGTCGCCGAGGGCGGCCATGGCGTCCTGGATGGATGCATGGGTGTGGGTGGCGCCGAACTCCATCGCCTTCTCACGCTTGAACTCGATCGGGTCGATGGCGGCGATGACCGACGCTCCGGCCATCTTGGCGCCCTGAATGGCGTTGCTGCCGATGCCGCCGCAACCCACCACGGCCACCATGTCGCCGGGCTGCACGTCGGCCGCGTACACAGCCGAACCCCAACCGGTGACGACGCCGCAGCCGAGCAGGCAGGCCTTATCGAGCGGCAGGTCCTTGTCGATCTTGATGCAGCTGGCCTCGTGCACCACGGTGTGGTGGGCGAAGGTGCCCAGCGCGCCGATGGCGAGGGTGAGGTCGTTGCCGTCCTTGTCGTGGTGACGCGACGTGCCGTCGCTGAGCTGCATGCCCGTAGCGGTGATGGCACCCAGGTCGCACAGGTTGCTGTGGCCCGAGGCGCAGCTGGGGCAACGACCGCAGGCCGGCACGAAGCCGAACACCACGTGGTCGCCAGGGGCGATGCTGAACACACCGGGGCCCACTTCCAACACCACGCCGGCGCCTTCGTGGCCGCCAATGGTGGGCAGCGGGGCGGTGGCGCCTTCGAGATCGCCGGTCATGAGGTGTTCATCGCTGTGGCACATGCCGCTGGCGACGATCTTCACCAACACTTCACCGGCCTTGGGCGGGTCGAGTTCGATCTCTTCCACGCTCCACGGCGTATTGCGAGCACGAAGAATGGCTGCCTTGGTCTTCACGGAATCCCCCCACGGAGTCGACGTTGATGAGGGGCACCATAACGCGGTCTGGACGTCGCGCACCATGTCGAAGTGACGGGGTCGGTCAGCGGGGCAGGCGCAGGCCGATGCCTTTCTCCACCGCAAGGTCCAGCACCAGTCGAGCGGCTGCTGCATCTTCCACTGCATGGCCGGTGCTCTTGTACACCGTGACCTCGTCGTGCGCGGTGCGGCCGGAGTGATCGCCGTTCACCACGCGACCGATCTCCACCACGCGCGCCGGATCGATTCCCTGCAGTTCGGTGGCCCCGGCAGGTTGAGGGCTCGTGGCCGCACCCATCCATTCCACGAACACCGTGCCGTGGGTGAGCGCAACCGGCAGTTCGGCCTTGTTGCCGACGGACCCGACGTGCGCACCAGGCTTCACCCACGACGGGTCGATCACCGGATGGTCGGCATCGGTGGTGAGGCACACCACGTCGGCGCCGCGAACCGCTTTCTCGAACGACATCGCCTTCGCCGACGGATGCCGCGCGGCGAGCGCCAACGCCGAGCCCATGCTGCGCGAGGCAATGCGGATCTCGGTCCATGGACGCAGGTCGACAAACGCGGCCAAGTGACTGTGACCCTGCACTCCCCCGCCCACGATGGCGAGCACGCTGCTCTCGGGGCGAGCCAGCAGGTCGGCTGCCACGGCGGCACTGGCCGCGGTACGCAGGGCCGTGATGGAGGCGCCGTCCATCACCGCCAAGGGCGTGCCGGTGAGCTCGTCGAACACCAGGATCAACCCCTGATGCGACGGAATGTCGGTGCCGTGGTTCCCATCGAACACGCTGACCGCCTTCAACACCAGGCCAGCGCCCTCCAGGTAGCCCGGCATCGCCGCGAGCACACCCTTCGGCGAGCGGGCAGCGATGCGCGGCGGCACATCTGCTCGACCACTGGAGAACGCTCCGAACGCATCGCGAAGCCGAGCACGCAGGTCGGGCATATGCAGCAACTGCCGCACCTCGGTCTCGTTCAGATAGACGATGTCATCCATGCACTGAGCTTCGCGCAGTGTCGTACGCTCGTTGTATGGCAGAAGAGAAGGTCAAGGGGCCGGCGTCGTACTTTCCGTCGATCGAGAAGACGTACGGAAAGCCGATCGCCGAATGGCAAGAGGTGGTGCGCTCACACGCGGGCAAGCGACACATGGAAATCGTCGGAATCCTGAAGTCTGAGCACGGCATGGGGCACGGTCATGCGAATGCGATCGTGGCCTACACGCTCGCCGAAGACGCTGCGAAGTGAGTCGCGTCGACGACGTGGGCGACCGCGATGGTTGGCGCTGCTGGCTGTGCGACGAACCCGTGGACCCAGGAATGTCGGTGAACGACCCGCGCGGGCCAAGTGTGGACGCCATCGTGACGAAGGCAAAGGCGAAGGCCAAAGGGCCCGCTGAGGAACGCCTGGCACACCGCGGTTGCAACACCCGCAAGGGGGCGGTGGCGCCGGTGGTGCCATGGCCCACCGAGTTGTTCGTGGCCGATCCCGCCCCGCTGTTCGAGACCTCCGACGCGCTGCAACGCAAGGGCGGTCGCATCGTGGTGGGTCGATGCCTCACGAAGGGCGACGCCAACGAGGCCACCGCATGGCTGCTCGATCGGTTCTCCCGCCTCGCACCCGCCCTCAAGTTGAGCGCGGCAGCAGAGCCCGGTGGCGGTCAGTTCCTCCTGGTACTCCAGGCCTGACCCGCCCCCGGCGCCGCCAATCCGCGACCGCCGCCGCCCCCCCCCACACACACGACACCCCCACGACAACCCATCCGAGTCGGGACTCACACCTCGGGTGCGAGTCCCGACTCCGATGGAGACGAGCGACTCGGATGGAGACGAGCGACTCGGATGGGGACCACCGACTCGGATGGGGTGTCGTTGTCGAGCGTCAGGCCTTGTAGCTCAGCGAGCCGCTGCAGGAGTCAGAGCCGTCGATCGCAGCGAACGTGACATCGACCGTGCGATTTCCCTTCGGCGACTGGAAGTTCACCAACGCCGACCAGACATCCGCCGTGTCGGCGACATCAGCTTTGGCAACCACGCCGTCGACCGTGTCGGTCACCGTGATGTGCCAGCCCGGAGCAGCCACGCCACCGACCACGCCGACTTCCAACGTCACACGCGAACCGCTCTTGTTGAAACCGACATGTCCAGCAGCACCGCTGGCGCAGGCTGCAGGAATCACTGCGCCCTGGCGAGCATCGGGCGGCCTCACGGGCACCACTGGCGGTGCCACAACTGGCGGTGCCGGCGCCACCACGGGCGCGGCCGGAGGTGCCGGAACACCACCCTTGGCGCCGGCAACGCCGGCGAATGTGGCCACTGCTGCGATCGCAATGAGGCCCGCTCCCGCAGAGCGCGCCTTCGAATACTGCTTCATGTTGTTCTCCCGTCCACGCGTCCGCTTACGGACGCACTTGAGAATACGGAGCAACACTGTTTTTGGTTTGGCGATTGAACGAAGATTGAACGGCGGTTCAACACCGATTCATAATGTGCGACCAATGGCCCTGTACCAAAGGGCGGACCATGTCAGCCCTCTGGGCTCAGGTCAGGTCAGCGCCCTCGGCAGCGCAGCGTCGGCGACGAAATGCAACGTCTGCACAGCTCGGGTCATCGCCACGTACAGCAGTCGGGCGCCGCGCTCGCTCCCATCGAAGATCTCATGCGGGTTCACCACCACCACGCCGTCGAACTCCAAGCCCTTCACGGCCTCGGCGTGGAACACCGGCACATCGAACTGCTCCAGCGAATGCACGCGATCGACGGCATGCAGACCTACGGCCTCGAGCGCCTCGGCGATGAGGGGGAACAATGCCTCGGGCGCCACCACCCCGCTGTTGTGATGGCGGTGTCGCACCGCCTTCACCTCATCGGCCACGGCAGCCGCAAGATCGTTCGACGCCACCATCCGCAGCGACGGGGCATCGCCCTCGGCCCTCACACTGCGACTGGCTTGCGTGCTCACACCCGTGAACGGCAGCAGTCGGTTGGCCACATCCAGGATGGGGGCAGGCACGCGATAACCGATGGTGAGGTGTGCAACCTCAGCGGCGGTGTCGCCCAGGCGCAACAGCCGCAACGCGTCGTCCCAATCACGCTGACCCGCTGGCGTGGTGCTCTGTGCCAGGTCGCCGAGAATCGTCATCGACGAGTTCGGGCTGCGGCGGCCGATGCACCGCAACGCCACCGCGCTGTGGTCCTGCGCTTCGTCCACCACCACATGGCCGTACACGAACGGTGTGCCCACGAGCAGCGAGTTGGCTTCGTCGATCAGGAACTGGTCGGCAACGGTCCAACGCCTGCGCTTGCCGCCGGGGCCGGGCAGCAAGGCGTCGACCACCTTGATGGGCTGCTGTGCAGGCCAGGCCTTCGTGAGCGCCGCCTTCAACGACGGCGCCTTCATCCAGACGTCGTCGCGGTCGTAGCGCCGCAGCATGTCGCGCTCAACCATGCCGCGCAGAGAGTCGCGTCGCTTGTTCACCGGGCCCTTGGCATCCAACGCCGCGGCGAACCACCCGGCCACCTCGTCGCGGGTGATGGTGAGCACACGAGCCCCGATCGGGATCTTGAGGTCTTCATCGGGCACCTTCACATGTGCCACGCACGCGGCCTCCAAGGCAGCGAGCATCTCCTCGCTGCCCTTGCGCCGGCGTTCGTCGGCATTGTCGACCCCGGTGATCTCCACCTTCGGCACGCACAGGTCGAGCGCCGTGCGTTGCTGCACGCTGCGCTCGCCCAGGCTGGGCAACACATTGCCGATGTAGTCCAGAAACACCTTGTTCGGCCCCACCACCAGCACGCCATCGCGCACCAGACGGCGACGGTGTTCGAACAGCAGATAGGCCGCACGGTGCAGGCCCACTGCGGTCTTGCCCGTGCCCGGGCCGCCCTGCACCACCAGCACCTGCTCGAGCGGGGCACGAATCACCATGTCCTGCTCGGCCTGGATGGTGGCGACGATCTCCTTCATGGCTCCGGTGCGCGCTGCGCCGATCTCGGCCAGCACCGGGTCGGGGATGCCCGAGCCGGCGGTGTCGTGATCCGGGTCGTCGAGTTGCTCGTCGAGATACGCCGTGAGCGCCCCGTCTGCCAGCGTGAACCGACGGCGATGCGCCAGGCCGAACGCGTCGGCGTGCGTGGCCCGGTAGAAGGGCGCAGCGATCGGCGCACGCCAATCCACCACGACCGGTTCGTGATGGGCGTCCTCGATGTGCCGACGGCCGATGTACCAGGTGTCGGATGCTGGATTGCCGGGTGTGGACTCTTCCGTAATCCGACCGAAGAACTCGCCGGCGCCCGGCGTGGCGAGGTCGTCGAGCGCCTCTCGCACGGTCACCTCGATGTACTCCTTGGTGATCTCGTCGGCCGATGCATCGGGGTCGAGGGCCGAGAAGCGCTGCACCATGGCGTCGCGGCAGCCCAGCGAGTACGCCAGGTACGCCTGCTCGGCGTCGAGTTCGGGAAACAGATCGTCACTCACAAGGCGGTTGCACGCTAGCGACAACCGGGGTGAGTGGGGGTAACCTCGGCGGAATGGAGCAGGACAGCATCATCGAACCCGCCGAGCAGGACATCGTCGTCGAGGAAGAGCTGTTGGTGGAGGAAATCTCCATCGACGGCATGTGCGGTGTCTACTGAACTGTTGAGCCCGCTGTTGGAGCGCCCGCTGGCGCTGCATCCGCAGGTGGCGTTGCGCCCCGAACCCTTTGGCGCGCTGGCGTACCACTACGGCAATCGCCGTCTGGTGTTCCTGCAGCACGTCGACATGGTGGCCGTGGCGAAGGAACTCGCCGCCCACCCCACACTGTCCGCCGCACTACAGGCGTGCGGTATCGACCAACGACGCTGGCCGTCGTTCACCAAGGCCATCGAGTCGTTGATGAAGTCGGAGATCATCGTTGAGCGCTGAGACACTCACCACCCAGCTGAAGAACGGCCTCGATGCGCCGATCTGCCTCACCTGGGAACTCACCTACGCCTGCAACCTGCAGTGCGTGCACTGCCTGTCGTCGTCGGGCCAGCGCGATTCGCGCGAACTCTCCACCGTGGAGGCCAAGCGGGTACTCGACGAACTTCGCGATCTCCAGGTCTTCTACATCAACATCGGTGGTGGCGAACCGATGGTGCGCCGCGACTTCTTCGAACTCGTCGAGTACTCCGTTGGCAACGGCATCGGTGTGAAGTTCTCCACCAACGGCGCGTTCATCGATACCGAGAAGGCCCGCCGTCTGGCCTCGATGGACTACCTCGACATCCAGATCAGCCTCGATGGCGTCGATGCCGCCACCAACGACGCCGTGCGCGGCGAGGGCAGCTTCGACATGGCGCGGCGCGCCATGGACAATCTGGCGGCCGCCAACTTCGGCCCCTTCAAGATCAGCGTGGTGGTCACGCGACAGAACGTGCCACAGCTCGACACCTTCAAGGCGCTCGCCGATTCCTACGGCGCACAGTTGCGTGTCACCCGCCTGCGCCCCAGCGGTCGTGGCGTGGACAGCTGGGACCACCTGCACCCCACCAATGCCCAGCAGCGCGAGATCTACAACTGGCTGATGGCCAACGGAGAGAACGTGCTCACCGGCGACTCGTTCTTCCACCTCAACGCCCTCGGGGATCCACTGCCCGGTCTGAACATGTGTGGCGCCGGTCGTGTGGTGTGCCTCATCGACCCCATCGGCGACGTCTACGCCTGCCCGTTCGTCATCCACGACGAGTTCAAGGCAGGCAACGTGCGCGACGCAGGCGGCTTCAGCAAGGTGTGGAAGCAGAGCGATCTGTTCACCTCGCTACGCGAGCCACAATCCGCCGGCGCTTGCGCCAGCTGCGGCGCGTTCGACGCCTGCCAAGGCGGTTGCATGGCTGCAAAGTTCTTCACCGGCCTACCGCTCGACGGCCCCGACCCTGAGTGCGTGGGTGGCGATGGCGAGGTGGCGTTGGCCAATCTGGCGGCGGTGCCGGTGTTGCTGAAGCCGCGTCCTTCACAAGATCACACCAAACCGGAGCGGCGCCTCGTCGTCACCTAACGTGGCCCCATCATGTGGTGGCTGATGGTGATCCCTGCGTACTTCCTCGGCACCTTTCCCAGCGCCGTGATGGTGGCCCGCGCCAAGGGCATCGACATCACCAAGGTCGGCTCGGGGAACCCGGGCGCCAGCAACGTGTCGCGCATCATGGGCCGCAAGTGGGGCGTGATGGTATTCGCTCTCGACGCACTGAAGGGCATCATTCCCGCAGCAGTTGGCATGGTGCTGGCTGGCGACAAGGTGGCCTACGGGATGATCGCCGCGAGCGTGCTGGGCCACATGTTCCCGGTGACGCGCCGGTTCAAAGGCGGCAAGGGCGTAGCCACCATGGCGGGCGCCATGTTCGTGATGCAGCCCGTCATCAGCGCCATCCTCGGCGTGATCTGGTACGCGGTGCTGAAGATCAGCAAGAAGAGTTCGGTGGCTTCCATTGCACTGATCGTCGGCCTTCCGGTGCTGGCCATTCTGTTCCACGTTCCCCGATGGGAAATCATCACCATGATCGCCATCAACGCTCTGCTCCTGTTGCGCCATGCCGGCAACATCCAGCGACTGTTGAAGGGCACCGAACTGTCGACCTCCCACAAGGAGTGATCCCCGACTAGCGTCGTCGGTGTGAGCGATTGGAACGACTTCAACCGGCAGGCGATCGCCCAGCTTCTGTTGGTTCGCCGCTAACCATGCGCCTGCTGGAACCCCTGCAGCTCGGCACTGCAACCGCCCGCAACCGGGTGATGTTCGGCCCACACGTCACCAATCTTGGCGACCACCTACGGCGCTTCACGCCCCGCCACACCGCGTACTACGAGCGACGCGCGAACGGCGGGTGCGGCATCATCGTCACCGAGGGCGCCAGCGTGCATGCCAGCGACTGGCCCTACGAGCGTGCTCCGCTGGCCAGCGAGTGCGCCGACGGGTGGGCCGCCATTGCCGCCGCCTGCCATGCACACGGCGCCATGGTGATTGCCGGCCTCGACCACGCAGGCGGGCAGGGCAGCAGCGCCTACAGCCAGCGCGAACTCTGGGCACCCAGCCGCGTCCCTGAAGTGAACGCCCGCGAGGTGCCCAAGTGGATGGAGGCCGACGACATCGCCGCCGTCGTCGAGGGGTTTGCCGATGCCACCTCGATCGCCCTCGCAGCAGGTTGCGACGGGGTGGAGATCAACGCCGGACAGCACAGCCTCGTGCGCCAGTACATGAGCGGTCTCACCAACCACCGAGGCGACGAGTGGGGGCAGGATCGACTGCTGTTCGCGAAGCAGGTGATACGCGCGGTGCGCGCTGCAGCCGGCACCGCCGTGGTGGGCCTGCGCCTGTCGTGCGACGAACTTGCCCCGTGGGCCGGCATCACCCCGGAGATGGCCCCGGGCATCGCTGCCGAACTCGTCGCTGAAGGCATCGACTATGTCGTGGTGGTGCGCGGATCCATCTTCTCCGTAGAGAAGACGCGCCCCGACTTCCACGAGGCGCCGGGCTTCAACCTCTCCGTATGCCAGTCGGTTCGCGGCGCGGTGCAGGGCATTGCGGTGTTCGCCCAAGGTTCGCTCGATGCCCCCACCGCCGAGTGGGCGCTCACCGAGCACTACGCCGATGGGGCAGAAATCACTCGGGGCCAGATCGCCGACGCCGACTTCACTCAGAAGCTCGCCGACAAACTCATCCACCGCATCCGTCCGTGCATCCGCTGCAATCAGACATGCCAGGTGCGCGACGGCCGCAACCCCATTGTCACCTGCGTGGGCGACCCCACCAGCGGCCACGAGACCGACGACCCGAACTGGTTCGCCGTGTCACCCCGCCCGCGCGATGTGGTCGTGTTGGGTGGCGGTGTGGCGGGTCTGGAGACGGCCCGCATCGCCGCACGGCGCGGGCATCACGTACGCATCGTGGAGCAGAGCGATCACCTCGGCGGCGTGGCCGCGCTGCTGCCGCACGCTCGCCCACTGGTGGAGTGGCTGATGCACGAAGTGGAAGATGCCGGCGTGCTGGTGCAACTCAACGCCCATCGCGTCGATAGCGCCGAAGGAGAGGTGGTGGTGCAGTGCACCGGCGCCGCGCCCGGCCCACAGCCGTTCCATGTCGCGCCCGGCGCAGTAGTGGTCGACGTACTCGATGCCTGGCGGTCGGTGTTCCACGGCGTTGGTGAGCCGTTCCCCGCAACTGGCACCGTGGTGCTCTTCGACCCCATCGGTGGTCCCATTGCTGTGGCGCTCGCCGAGCAGATCGGCGACCGTGCGGTACTGGTCACCCAAGACCAGATCGCCGGCAATGAACTCTCTCGCACCGGCGACCTCGCGCCGGCCAACACACGTCTCGCTCAGCGCGGCGTGCGTATCGAGCGCCGGGCACTCTTGCGGTCGGTGTCGGCCGGCTCCGTGGAACTGGAAGACCGCTTCAGCGGAGAGCGACGCAACGTGGAATGCGTTGCGGTCATCGACTGCGGCTTCCGCATTCCCACCCCGAGCATGGAGCACACCCACCAGTCCGCAGGCGACTGCGTGGCACCACGCACCATCCTCGAAGCCGTGCTGGAAGGCAGGCGAGCGGCGCTTGATCTCTGACCCAACTCGGCCCGCGGCCGTCCTGTGGGACATGGACGGCACCATCGTCGACACCGAGCCGTACTGGATCAACACGGAGTACGCGCTCGTTGCCGAGTTCGGCGGCGAGTGGGACGACGAGAAGGCGCACTCGTTGGTGGGCAACGACCTACGCGTGTCGGCCACGATCATCCGCGATCGCGGCGGCGTCCACCTGCCCATCGACGACATCGTGAACCGCCTGCTCGACGGCGTCATCGAACAGGTGCGCCGCAAGGTGCCGTGGCGGCCAGGCGCACGCGAACTGTTGGCCTCGGTACGCGCCGCCGGAGTACCCAACGCGCTCGTGACGATGAGCTGGACCCGGTTCGCAATGGCGGTGGTCGACGCACTGCCGCCGGGCACGTTCGACGTCGTCATCTCCGGCGACGAGGTCACCAACGGCAAGCCGCACCCCGAGCCCTATCTGGCGGCAGCAGCCAAGCTCGGCGTGAAGGCGAACGACTGCGTCGCCATCGAAGACTCGCCCACGGGTGTCCGCAGCGCCGTGGCGGCCGGATGCCGCACGTACGCGGTCCCGAACGTGGTCGATATGCCTACGTCGAGGGAGTACACCCGAATCGACTCGTTGCTGGAACTGGATCTCAACCGGCTCGGCATCGTTGCATCACCTCGACGCCCCGAGCGGTCGTGGGGAAAGCTCGCGGCCTACGGCGCAGTACTGGCGGCGTTGGCCGGTGGCGCCACCTACCTACTGCGTCGGAATGAAACACTGCCGCCGCTCGCCACCATCCCCATCAGCGCCTGGGCGCCGTACTGGACGATCGACGACGGCGTCGCCTCCGTCTCTGCGCATGGGTCGTTGATGCGCGACGTGTCGCCGTTCTTGTACGAAGCCAAAGACGCCACCACCATCGCGATGTCGGGCAACGCCGGCGATGCCGCGGCACAACAACTCGTGGCGTCCATCCGCACCGCAGGCGCCGAGGTGCTGCCCTCCATCAGCGACGGGATGAAGGGCGGCGAGATGGCCGCGTTGCTGGCCGACCCGGCCGCGCGCACACAGCACGTGCAGGCCATCGTCGACCTGGTTGCAACGAACGGGTACGACGGCATCGACCTCGACTACGAAGGCTTTGCGTTCAAGGACGCTCGCAGCAGCTGGGACACCACTCGCCCGAGTTGGGTCGCTTTCGTCACCGAGCTCGCCACCGCCCTACACGCCACCGACAAGGTGCTCACGGTGAGCGTGCCGCCCATCTACGACACTGGCCGCACCGCCGACAGCGGCTACTGGGTGTACGACTACGCGGCCATGGGCCAGGTGGTGGATCGCATCCGCGTGATGGCCTACGACTACAGCGTCACCGACGCCGGCCCCATCGCACCGTACGAGTGGGTGAAGGTGGCCGTGAAGGCGGCGAAACGCGCCGTCGACGACGATTCGAAGGTGATCCTCGGCATCGGTCTGTACGGACGCAACTGGGTGGTCAGCACCGGTGGCAAGTGTCCGGCATCAGCCCCCGGCACCACCACCGTCACGCTGAGGAATGGCGGCGACCTCGCCATCCAGCGCGCCGGCGGCGCCACGCACGACCCGATCACCAAAGAAGCCGTGTTCGTGTACGAACTCGCCGTCAACGACGGTGGGCAGAAGTGCATCCAGACTCGCGAGGTGCATTACATCGACGAGCAGGGCGTGACCGAGCGCGTCGACCTGGCTCGCGCCGAGCGAATCGGTGGCGTGTCGTTCTGGGCGCTCGGCTTCGACAACGACGAAATCTGGAAGCGGGTCACGGCAGTGGCCTCGCCGCAGAAATAGCGCGATCCGGTTTCGTCCCTCAACAGAAGGTGGTCAACTGTCGACATGGGACATGGAACAGATGCCGAAACCCGTGATGCATTGAGCGCCCGGCGCGCCGAGTTGGCCGAGCAGTACATCAAGCCACGCGATCAGCGACCGGCGAGTACCGCTCGCGGCGTGCACCATGCCGCGCACATCTGCACCGACGTGGAGCGCACCGTGCAGTTCTACGACGGCATCCTCGGCTTCCCGGTCATCGAGATGTTCGAGAACCGCGACTACGAGGGTTCCACCCACTTCTTCTTCGACATCGGCCACGGCAACTGCCTCGCCTACTTCGACCTGCCGGGCCTCGACCTCGGCCCGTACATGGAAGTGCTGGGCGGCCATCATCACCTCGCCATCTCGATGGAGCGAGGCGAGTGGGAAGCGGCCAAGGCCCGCCTCGAAGCCGCCGGCATCGAGTGCGCCCATGTGGATGGTTCCTCGCTGTACTTCCGCGGTCCCGACGGTGAGCGCCTGGAGTTGATCTCCGATCCGCTCGGTGAGATGTACGGCAAGCCCGTCGGCTGACCCGCCGAGTTGGGTGCCATTCCTGCCACCATCGTGCGGCAGCGGTGGGTAGGGGCGCGCCGCCTACAGTCGGGGCATGGAGTTCCACTTCGCCACTGTCTGGGAATCACTCGCCGACGAGCTCGCCGACCTCACCGCCGTCGTGCACGGCGACCGCCGCTTCACCTGGAGCGAGTACGACGAGCGGGCCGCACGAGCGGCTGCCGCCTTCAGCGCAGCGGGCCTCACCACCGACAGCAAGATCGGCCTGTATCTCTACAACGGCAATGAGTACCTCGAGGCCCACTACGGCGCCTTCAAGATGCGCGGCGTGCCGATCAATGTGAACTACCGCTACCTC
>CAIXIJ010000044.1 GCA_903919455.1 uncultured Acidimicrobiaceae bacterium
GGTACGCACCGATCGCAACGTTGCCTCGGTTGATGCAGCACTGGCCCGTGTGCGTGCCGAGGCTGCCGACCCCGAGGTGAACCTGATGCCGGCACTCATCGATGCCGTGAACGACTACGCCACGCTCGGCGAACTGATGGCGGCCATGGGCGACGTGTTCGGCCGCCACGTGGAGGTGCCCACCATCTGATGAGTGATCAAGTGCAACACGCAGCGGCCCGCATCCTGGTGGCGAAAGTGGGACTCGACGGCCACGACCGTGGCATCAAGGTGGTGGCTCGCATCCTTCGCGATGCCGGCTTCGAAGTGATCTACACCGGGTTGTTCCAGACGCCGGAGATGGTCGCGGCCTCGGCCGTCGACGAAGACGTCGACCTCATCGGACTCTCCATGCTGAGCGGGGCGCACATGACGCTGGCGCCGCTCGTGGTGGAACAGGTGCGCGCTCGCGGTGCCGACATTCCGGTGGTGGTGGGCGGCATCGTGCCCCACCACGATCTCAACGAATTGAAGGCCGCTGGCATCGCCGCCATCCTCACCCCCGGCGCCACGGCCGAGCAGATTGTCGCCGAGATCAGCGCGGTGCTGGCCCTCGACTGAGGGCGGTCAGCTGCGGGGCACTTTGCTCCAGGGGAGTTCCTTGTCCACGCGGGGCTCGCCGGGCAGGCCCAGCATCTGCTCGCCGAGGATGTTCTTCATGATCTCGGTGGTGCCGCCCTCGATGCTGTTGGCGCGAGCACGAAGGAAGCTGTGGCGCACGCCGTGGTCCATGCCGTCCACCGAAAGGGCCTCAGGGCGACGGAAGGTGAAGTCGTAGTCGATGAGACCATTGGCACCGAGTAGGTCGATGCAGAACTCGGTGCACTTCTTGTTGAAGTTGCTGAGCGCCAACTTGGCGATGGAACCCTCGGGGCCGGGGTTGCCGGACTTCGCATTCTGGCCGGCGCGCACGTTGGTGAGGCGGAAGGCCTCCGACTGGGTGAACAGTTGCATCAGTCGCTCGCGGCGGGCGCCGGTCTTCTCGTCGGCGGGCAGGGTCTCCCAGATGCGCAGGGCTTCGGCGATGGGGCCGGTTCGACGGCCACCACCGCTGCCGCCGCCGATGGCGGTGCGCTCATTCATGAGCGTGGTGAGCGCTGCGCGCCAGCCTTCGCCGATGGCGCCGATGCGGCAATCGTCGGGTACGCGCGCATCGGTCATGTAGACCTCGTTGAACTCGGCCTCGCCGGTGATCTGGCGCAGCGGGCGCACTTCCACTCCGGCCATCTTCATGTCGAGCGCGAAGTAGGTCATGCCCTTGTGCTTGGGGGCTTCCGGGTCGGTGCGGGCCACGAGCATGCCCCAGTCGCCCAGGTGGGCCAGCGTGTTCCACACCTTCTGGCCGTTCACGATCCACTCGTCGCCGTCCTTCACGGCACGGGTGCCGAGGCCGGCAAAGTCGCTGCCGGCACCGGGCTCGCTGAACAGCTGGCACCAACGCTCCTCGCCGGTGAACATCGGCCGCAGGAAACGGTCCTTCTGCTCATCGCTGCCGTGCGTGACGATCGTGGGCCCGGCGAGCGCCATGAAGAACGTGCTCGGGTCGCCCGCTGCACTGCCGGCCTTGCGGCAGCGCTCTTCCACCAGACGGTTCAGCTCGGGGCGAGCGCCCAGACCGCCGAAGCCCTGGGGGAAGTGCACCCAGGCCAGGCCAGCGTCGTAGCGGTGACCGCGGAACTCCCGGTCGCTGCAACCGGTGGGCGGGTGCTCGGCCAGCAGGGTGTCGATGGCTGCGGAGACGCGGTCGAGGTCGGTGTCGCTCATCCCGTCAGTCTCGCCGCGAAGCATCGCCTCCGGCAATGTGGAGCGGGCGTAGCGTTCGACGTATGGCCGATGAAGGCAGTCTCACCCCGGACGAACGTGCGGCGATGCGGGCGTTTCTGCAGCGGTGCGACGTGCGGCTGTCCACCATGCATCGTGTAGCTACAGCGCTGCTGTCGGGTGCCGGCATCTTGGTGCTGCTACCAGCGGTGGAGCGTGATGCGGTGCTGCAGGTGTTGCGGTCGCTCCTCGTGGGAGCGCTGACGTGGTCGCGCGCGCTGTTGGTGCTGGCCGTGGTGCTGTCCCTCGGCCTTGCCCTGGCGGTGTTGTGGTTGGTGATCATCGAGCTCACGCGCTTCTACTTCCACGCCAACCATGTGGTGCACGAGGGAGGTGAGGTGTTCACGCCGCGCTTCACGCTGACGGGTTTGCGATTGCCCACCGACGAACTGACGCCCGAGGTGAACCGGGCGTACGACGCGATACACGTCGACGACCGCACCGTCCGATTGCTGGTGCCCGGCAACGCCCGCGCTCGGGCGCGTATCGACCGGCAGTTGGCTGCCTACCCCGGCCTCATCGACCCCGTTGGCGCTCGAGACAGCGATCGTGCCGAGGCCATGTTCGAACTGGCTGCATCCACACGACGTACGCTGGTGGAGGAATGCGCCAAAGTCGAGTACGGCATGGTGCGGCACATGCTGCGACTGCAGGTGATCGTGCTGAGGTACGTGAAGGCGCTTCTGGTGATCGTGCTCACGGCGATTGCGGCGTTCACGAGCGCGGCAGCCGTGAACGGGCAGACCACGGTGTCGGCAGCCGACCAGCGGTGGATCGCTGCCACGTTCCTCATCTGGGCGCCGGCGGTACTGATCGTGGTGTCGTCACCAATTCGATGGCTGGAGAGTCTGCTGCGGTCCGAGGGCGCGGTGCAGTCGGGCATCCGCGACCCTGAGCTCACCAAGCTCGAGGACGTTACTGCCAAGGTCTCGTTCGTCACCTGGCTCGCCAGTGTGGCGGCAATGGTGACACTGCTGGTGCGCCATCCGATCTCCGCGCAGGGGCGCATCGCCACCATCGTGGTCATCGTGGGTTCCGCCGGGCTTGCCGCGCTGGCATTCGCGCAACGCTGGCAGCGGCGAGGAAGATGGTCGGCGTGAGACGTTCGATCGACGACTATCCGTTCTCAGCCGACGACATGCCCGAGGGTGCCGACGACGCCATGCGTCTGTCGTGGGCGGTGGCCATCAGCGACGACTACGACGACGCCGAGCCGCGCGTGGTGCTCACCGTGGAGGAGGTGGGTGCGCCGGGAGAGGGCATGGCGGGTCACCTCACCCCCGACATGGCTCGTCGATTGCGGATGGCATTGCGAGACGCGCTGCGCGAGATCGGCGAGGCTCCGGGCGACTAACCGTTGTTCATCGGGGCGATTGCCCCTATTGTTGACAGGACTAGTCATATTTCGACAGGAGTCCGTCAGTGGGTGTCCCCCCGATCATTCCCGCACCGCGCGATCTCGACGCTGAGCAGCAACGCGACATCGAGCGGTTCGAACGTGCGGTGGAGCAGTACCTCGCTGGCGAGATCAGCGAAGACGTCTTCCGAGTGATGCGGCTGAACAACGGCGTCTACGGACAGCGGCAGGGCGGTACCAATCAGATGGTGCGCATCAAGCTGCCCGCCGGCACCATCACGCCCGAGCAGCTCGACATGATGGCGCAGATCTCCGAGGAGTTCTCTCGCGGATGGGGACACATCACCACCCGCCAGAACGTGCAGGTGCACTACGTGGATCTCGCCCGGGTGCCCGAGGTGATGCGGCGCATCGGCAGCGTGGGCCTCACCAGCCGCGAAGCCTGCGGCGACACCGTGCGCAACGTGATGGCATGCCACCTCGCAGGCGCCTGCCCGCATGAGGTACTCGATGTCACTCCGTGGGCCGAGGCCGCCTACGAGCACTTCGTTCGCAACCCGCTGGGCCAGCGTCTGCCACGCAAGTTCAAGATCAACTTCAGCGGCTGCAGCTCCGATTGCGGCCAGGCCATGTTCAACGACGCCGGCGTGGTTGCAGCGAGCCGTACGTTGCCCGATGGCACAGTCGAGCAGGGCTTCCGGGTGTACATCGCGGGTGGTCTGGGTGCTACTCCGCACCCGGCGATGGTGCTGGAAGACTTCACGTCGCGCGAAGACCTGCTCCCCACCATCGAAGCCACCCTCCGTGTCTTCGAGCAGACGGGGAACCGCGACAACAAGTTGCGTGCCCGCTTGAAGTGGGTGGTGGACCAACTCGGTATCGAGGAAGTGCGACGTCGCGTGCTGAAGGTGCGCCTCACATTGCCGGCCAGTAGCAGTTGGCCCGGGGGTATCCCGGCAATCGTGGCTGCGGTGGGCGACGCGCCCGCCGGTGCCAGCAGCACCGTGGCCGCAACGGCGGTCGGACAGGGTGTTGCCGTGTCCATCACGCCCCGCGATCCCTATGGGCGCTGGGAGGCCACCTCGGTGGTTCGCGGCGCTGCGAATGGCACCGTCTCGGCGGTGGCGTATGCAGCCCTCGGCGATGTCACTGCTGCGCAGTTCCGCGCTCTCGCCAGCATCCAGCGCGAGTTGGGTGCCGACGTGCGTTTGTCGAACCGTCAGAACGTGGTGTTCCGTGGGCTCACGGAGGCGCAACTGCCGGTGCTGTTCGAACGTCTGGAAGTCATCGGCATGGCTCGGCCCGGCGCGGAACTCGCGCGCGACGTGGTGGCCTGCCCCGGCGCCGACACCTGCAACATCGCGGTCACCCAGTCGCGTGGGTTGGCTGCGGCCATTGGCGAGCAACTCGAGGAAGAGGGTCTTGCCGAGGTGGGTGGCGTTCGCATCAACATCTCTGGTTGCACCAACTCGTGTGGCCAGCACCACGCCAGCGACATCGGTTTCTTCGGGGCCGAGCGGCGGGCACACGGCAAGTCGGCTCCCGGCTACCAGATGTTGCTGGGTGGCTACGTGGGGCAAGAGCAGATCCATTTCGGCGAGAAGGCTTTGCGCCTGCCTGCGAAGGCTGCGCCGAAGGCTGCTGCTCGTGTGATCCGGCGATTCAACGACGAGCGCTCGGCTGGCGAAGCATTCCGCTCGTGGATGGACCGCGTGGGCGGAGCAACGGCGATCGCCGACGGTCTGGCCGACCTTGCCGAGTTCCCCACCCCGGAGGACAATCCCGACTTCTTCGTGGACTACGGTGAAACCGGCCCCTTTGTTGCGGAGATCGGTGATTCGGAGTGCGCAGTCTGAACGAGCAAGTCGTTGCCGCTGAGGCAGCGATTGACGAGGCCAACGAACAGGACCCCACGCTCATCGTGGTGCGAGGTGTACGGCAGCCGCTCGCGCTGGCCCATGGACGCCTTGCGGCCGAGTGGGTTGGCCAACTCCGGCCCGAGTTCGGTCCGCTCCTGGGGCTTGCAGCGCGGGCGCATCACTTGCGTCGTTGGGAGATTCCCCGCTCGGCATTCGAGCCCGGCAAGGCGGGCTATCTGCGCTGGAAGCGCGATCAGCGCAACCGGCACGCTACTGAGGCGGGGGAGATCCTTCTGTCGCTTGCCTTTCCCGCCGACGACGTCACGCAGGTGCAGCGGTGGATCCGTCGCGACGATCTGCGCACCGATACTGGCTCGCAAGCAGTGGAAGATGCCGCGTGTCTGGTGTTCATCGAGACGCAGTTGGCCGACGTGGCCACCAAGCTGGAACGAGATCACCTGATCGACGTGATCCGCAAGACCGCCAAGAAGATGTCGGCCGACGGCCTGGCTGCGGTGTCGCAGATTCCGCTCGGCGAAGTGGAGCAGGATTTGCTGGCAGCGGCCCTCGGCGGCTGATTACTCGTCGGCTGCGTCGGCTGCGTCGGCAACCTTGGTGAGCACCTCGAGGTAGTAACCCACATCGTGGGCGCCTGACACCCCATGCTTGGGGCCGATGAGGAAGAACGGCAGCACGCGAATTCGGTAGAACGCCGCCTGCTCGATGTCGTCGGCCACTGCTGCTGCATAGGCGTTGGCAGCGAGTGCATCGTGCGCTGACGACCGGTCCAACCCGATGTCGGTGGCGAGATCGCAAAGTTCATCGATGCTGGCGATGTTGCGACCTTCCGTGAAGTAGGCGCGCATGAGTCGGTCGACCATGGCTTCCTGCACGCCGTTCGTCTTGGCGTGGTGTACCAGTTCATGCGCCTTTCGCGAGTTGGCATGGCGCACCTGATTGAAGTTCAGCGTCAACCCCTCGGCGGCAGCAACGTTGGCGAGACGGCTCAACGCTGTGTCGGCCTCCGCCGGCGTCATTCCCCTGAAGGAGGTGAGGAAGTCGATTTCGTTGCCGTCGTAGTCCGCGGGCGTGTCGGAGGCCAGTTCGAAGGAGCGGTACTCCACCACCACCTCGTGGTGGCCGCCAGCCTGGTGGTAACGGCGGATGGCTTCGGCCAGTCGGCCGCGGCAGAGGTAGCTGAGTGGGCATGCCACATCCGCCCATGCCTGCACGGTGAGGGTCATCAGTGAGCCTCCCCGCTGGCGAGAATGGGCTCGAGCGTGAGTTCGGGTTCGTCGCTCATCAGGCGCTGCAAGCGGTACTTGTTTTCGAACAGCGCCACAAGTGCACCGTCGCCGCGCGTGAGAATGCGAATGCCGCCGATCTGGCGCAGACGCTCGGACGATTGCTTGTCGGTGAGGCGGATGGCTTGGTACGGCGCCGACACGATCTCGGTTGGGGCGCCGAACTCGCTGCCCAAGCGGTGAGCGAACACTTCGAACTGCAGTTGGCCGACAGCGGCGAGCACGTTCTCGGTGTCGCCCATGTCGGGGTCGCGCAGCACCTGCACCACGCCCTCCTCGTCGAGTTGCTCCAAGCCTTTGCGGAACTGCTTCGCCTTGCCGTTGTCCATCGGGCGGGCACGAGCGAACACTTCGGGAGCGAACCGTGGGAGTTGCGGATACTCCACCGCAGCGCCCTCGTAGCCGGCGCCATACAGGGTGTCGCCGATGAGCACGCCGCTGGCGTTCACGAGGCCCACCACGTCGCCCGGGTAGGCGAGGTCGACGGTCTCGCGGTCGGCGCCGAAGGCCGTGGTGGCGTACTTGGTGGTCATGTCGCGGCCGGTGCGAGCGTTGGTGACGCTCATGCCACGCTCGAAGGTGCCCGAGCAGATGCGAGCGAATGCGATGCGGTCGCGGTGCGAAGGGTCCATGTTCGCCTGCACCTTGAACACGAATGCGCTGAACGCGTTTTCCAGCGGCTGCGGAGTTCCGCCGACGGTGGTGCGCGGCGCCGGAGCGGGTGCCAGTTCCACTACCGCGTCGAGCAGCTTTCGCACGCCGAAGTTGGTGAGCGCCGACCCGATGAAGACGGGGGTGCTCTCACCGGCGAGGAACGAGGGCAGATCCACGTCGGCCCCAACGGCTTCGAGCAGGCCGAGTTCGTCCATCGCGTGCTGCCACGCCCGGCCGCCCTCCTTGGCTGCTTCGTGGAGGTCGATGTCTTCCTCGAGGGCAGCGGATGCGCCACGGGCGGTGCGTGTGAACTTGGTGTACTGGCCTGTGCGTCGATCCACCACACCCCGGAACTCGTCGCCGCTGCCCACCGGCCACGTGACCGGTGTGGGCCGCAGGTTGATCTGCGACTCGATCTCGTCGAGCAACTCCAACGGCTCGCGGCCGGGGCGGTCGTACTTGTTCAGGAAGGTGAGCACCGGCAGGTTACGCGAGCGGCACACCTGGAACAGCTTCAAGGTCTGGCTCTCGATGCCCTTGGCCGCATCGAGCACCATCACGACGGCATCGACGGCGGCGAGCACGCGGTACGTGTCTTCGCTGAAGTCGCGGTGGCCCGGAGTGTCGAGCAGGTTGATGGTGTGGCCGTGGTAGGGAAACTGCAACACCGTGGAACTGATGGAGATACCGCGCTGTTGCTCGATCTCCATCCAGTCGCTCCGCGAGCTGCGCCGACCTTCGCGGGCGTGCACCGCACCGGCTTCCTGCACCGCACCGGAGTACAGCAGGAACTTCTCCGTCAGCGTGGTCTTGCCGGCGTCGGGGTGGCTGATGATGGCGAACGTGCGCCGATGATTCGACTCGTGCACCACATCTGCGCTCATGAAGCTTCGAGGCTATCGGCGGCACCCGAGGAGATGATCGGTCAGGCCATGCTGCGCCATGCGGCGAGCCGCTCGGCGCTGTCGTCGCCGGGCAGTGGGAGTTGACAGACCACCTTCAGGCTGGGCCACTCGCTGGGGGTGAGTTGCTGATACTCGAAAGCCAGGTCGCCGGCGCGAGGGTGGTGGTAGCGCCGCACCCGTGTCTCGAACTGGGCCACGTCGAGTTGAGGCCACCATTCGGCGAACTCTGGGCTGGCTTCCAGCAGTCGTTCCACGAGATGGCGCACCTGGGCATCGCCGCGGCGTTCCACGGTGCCTGCACGGAACTCGGCGAGGATGCGACGCGACTGATCGGGCCAGTCGCCCACGAGCACACGAGCAGTGGGTTCGGCGAACATCACCCACAGCAGGTTGCACTCTTCCCCGCTGAGGTGGTCGATCATCGGATACAGGCGCGACTGGGCGGTGTTCCATGCCAGAAACTCCCAGCGCGGGCCCAGCACGTAGGCGGGAGCCGGGTCCATGGAAGCGATCAATCGCACCAAGGCATCGGGCACGTGCTCGGGTTGTGCAGTGCGATCGATGACGGTGGGGTGGGCCAACGTGAGGAGATGATGATGCTCGGCTTCCGACAGTTGCAAGGTGCGAGCCAACGCGTCGAGCACATCAGCCGAGGCGTTGATGGGACGACCCTGTTCGAGCCACGTGTACCAGGTGACCGACACGCCGGCCAGCAGGGCTACCTCCTCGCGGCGTAGACCCTTGGTGCGGCGCCCGCGTCCCTCGGGTAGGCCGACGTCGGCGGGGGTGAGCGCGTCGCGGCGAGCCCGAAGGAACTCGGCGAGATCGTCACGACGGCGGTTCATGTCCCTATTGGAGCACGACCACGGCACTCCGCGTGGGGTCGTTTCCCCGGCTTCTCGGTGGTGTGGTTCCCGGTTTCCGGGAACCACACCACCCACTACGCCGTATGGAAACGATCCCGCCGAGAAACCAGTGGGTCAGGGGAGCGGTTGGCTGAGGTCGTAGAACGTGGTGCCATCGACGGTGACCTGGGTGAAGTTGCTCTGCACCCACGTGCTGATGCTCGACGAAGTGCCGCTCCCACCGCCCGGGCCCCGGCCACCACCGGCCACGAAATAGTGGATCTTGTGGTCCTTCACCATCTGCTGGAAGCCTTCCAACGTGGGCCACGAGTCGGTTCCGTTGAAGCCGCCGATCGCCATTACCGGCAGGCCGGATCCGAGTTGGAACCCGGCCGCGCTGTTGGCGCCGACGGTGGCCAGCGACCACGTGTAGCCCATCTGGCCGGCCTTGAGGAACGCGATGATGGCGTCACTGGGCGTGCCGGCGTCGAGCAGGCCGCCGATGGCACCGCCACCAGGACGGCTGGGGAATCCACCCTGGCCCTGGCCGCCGCCGGTTCCGGGGAACTGGCCGGGAGGGAGGAACTGGCCGGGAGGGAGGAACTGGCCGTTTCCGCCGGTTTGACCGCCGCCGCCGGGGAATCCGCCGCCGGGGAAACCACCGCCGCCGGTTTGACCGCCGTTGCCGCCGGTTTGACCGCCGCCGCCTGGGAAACC